>JANPBK010000032.1:0-13166 GCA_031430395.1 Cyclobacteriaceae bacterium | reverse complement strand
GATAATTTCACTTATTGCAACAGATGCCGAAGGCATTGCGAAAGCACAAAAATTAAGGCGCCTTGTTTTTGGAGATGAGCAAGGGATTTAAACAGAATTAGATGTAGATGGCTAAGATGAGAAAAGCATTCATATCCTGCTTTATGTCGAAAATGAATCAGAGCCGAGTGCCGGTGGACGATTGACCTTTGAAAATGATTTAGGAATACTCTCCCGTATTGCTGTCATGCAGGCTCACCGAGGCACTGGAATTGGAAAAAGAGTTGTCATGGAATTAGAAAAGGTTGCCACTGAAAAAACGGTAAAGAAATTAAGTCTCGATCCGCATGATTATCTTGAAAAATTCTATGCCAATATGGGATATAAAAAAGTAATGGGCGATAAATTGGTAGCCAATTATCATTTGATCACAATGACTAAATCTATTTAGCACTGTAAATGATTATTCCAAACAGACTATCTGTTGAAAAGATAGAAAAGGCATATCATGCCATTGATCCGATTTTCCGAAACTCGCCACAGTTTATTGCTGAATCATTGGGCACACGCCTTGGATGTAAACTCATTTTGAAAATAGAAACCGTAAATCCGATTCGTTCTTTCAAAGGACGAGGGGCCGATTGGTTAGTGTCACAGGCAAAAGAAGACACATTGCTATGCGCCAGTGCGGGAAACTTCGGTCAGGCGATGGCTTATGCCTGTCGGAGCCTACGTAAGAATTTGATTGTCTACGCTAGTAGTAATGCGAACAAATTTAAAATTGCTCGGATGCGTCATTTAGGTGCTGAAGTAATTTTAGCGGGAGATGATTTCGATGCAGCCAAACTGGAAGCGAAAAAACAGGCTGCTCTAAAAGGAATCCGATTTGTTGAAGATAGTTTAGACATTGAAACCGTAGAAGGTGCCGGGACTATCGGATTAGAACTACTAGAATTACAAGAAACAATCGATGTCATGCTCATTGCTTTAGGCAATGGTGCATTGCTGAATGGAATTTCAAAAATTTTGAAAACGCGAAGTCCCTTAACCAAAATTTACGCAGTGCAGGCTACCGGAGCGCCTGCCATGATTGAATCTTGGAAACAAGGAAAGTCCATCGTGTACGAAAAAGTGAACACGATAGCAGATGGCATTGCCGTTCGCATTCCCGTTCCTCAAGCTTTAGAAGACATGAAGGGAGCAGTAGATGAAGGTATCTTTATTAAAGAGGATTCTATAGTAGAAGCAATGCAACTTCTTCACCTCCACACTGGCTTGGTAGTGGAGCCATCAGGCGCAGTAGGTATTGCTGCTATACTGGAAAACAAAATGATGTTTGAAGGAAAATCGGTGGCTACCATTATTTGCGGAGGCAATCTGACCGAAGAGCAAATTAAAAATTGGTTATAGTCATTGCTGTTGTTGCTGTCGTTGCATGTATAAATCGTACGATTCCAATATGCTTTGCTTAAAATGTATTTTCTGATCAGATGTTATTTCTTTGGGCACTAATTGCTCCTCTGAAAAAAGAGAGGAACTAAACTGAACCGTCACCTCTAACAAATGTTCAGAGGCGCCAATATAAGTTCCTTTTACAGGAGTGCAGTCAATAAAGTTTCTTCCGACAGCCAACCGAATATGTCGCTCCCCTGCGAGACATTTATTGGTTGGATCAATTCCAATCCAACCTAAATCCGGGAGCCAGGCTTCCACCCAGGCATGGGTTGCCCCTTCCCCTCTCCATTCACTGGTACCCGGACATATATACCCACTCACATAGCGACACGGCACACCACACAGCCGCATCATATATAAGAGCAAGTGAGCAAAATCCTGACATACTCCTGCCTTCAATTTCCAAAGCTCATCAATGCCCGTTTCAATGGTGGTGACGCCTTTTTTATATTCAAAGTTTTGGTAGATATATTCAGAAAGACGAAGCAATTCTTCCAAAGGATGCTCATCAGAATTGAGTCTCACGGCCTGAGCAATTTCATCTTGATGGTGCGTCATCTCCGCATTCAAATAGTCATGCTGTAGCTCTTTCGTAGTCTTACTGGACAACTCATGCCAAACATCTGCCGTGGAGTGCCTTTCCAAAAGAGGCTTGTTTATCATTTCAACGCGAAGAAAACTCTCAATGGATAATTCGCGGTGAGGTTTAAGAATTGAAAAAAAGCCAGTCGTATTTCCAAAATAATCTTGAATGGTGAAAATCTCAGGATTACTGGATATTACAAGTCGATGATCTAACAAGCGCTGATGATCATCTGTGAGTGGATAAAGCTTAATCTGATTAGCTGCACCTTTGACCCAATTAGGATAGTGATAATGAGTTCTATGATGAACAAAGAGTACTGGCATCTACTATTCGAGAAATGGCTTATGAATTACCAAAATACAACGTTGACAAGCGCTGATTGAGATTTGCAAATTGTAAACGAAGATCTGGGATGAGTTGATCAATCACCGCCACGTACTCTTTCTTTTGATAAGTTTGCACACTTTCAGCCATCATCTTGATGATGTTATTAATCTCTTTAAAGTGCTCAGGTTGAGAAAAATCTTCTAACCGCTGAAAATAGCGATCCATCTGAGCTAGGCTGTATATCACCGAATGAGGAAATTGAGCATTATATAGCACCTGATGAATTACTTCTTTATCATGCAAAGAGTTTCTGTACGCTTTGGTATGAAACTCATAACCTGACAACGCATAGAGTAAGTATTTCCAATGCACCGCTTCATTTTCCGCTTTCACCATTTGCTTTCGCTTGAACTCTAATATATCCAGTGTTTGTAGACAACGTTCAATGTACTTTCCGAGGTTGAGAAAAGTATATCCTTCTCCCCGACTCATAGTCGTATCTACCGTGCCATAAAAAATAATGCTCTCCCGAAGCAGAATATCCAAGGCAGTGACAGGATCATTATGGAGAATTAAATTTTCCGTTTCCGGGTTTCGAATGGTGTGAAAGAAATCATTCAACGATTGCCATAACTCTTTCGTAATATAGTCTTGCACAGATCGTGCATTTTCGCGTACTCGTACAATGTTTGTGAATATGGAATAATCATGCTGACGATGAAGCACCAAATGTTGGAGTGCCTCACGGTAAGAACTTACTGTTAATTTATTTTCTGGCGTGTCGTCACCAAATGTATCAATCAGCAATTGCCAGTCATAATCCAATAACTCATCTTGAGCAGCAATGTAATCGGTTCGTAATAGTCGCAATATGTTATCGGTGCGTTCCAAATAACGAGCCATCCAAAATACCGAATCTGCTACTCTGCTTAACATTGATTTAACTATTCAAATTATATTCAATACGCGTCTACCATTATTACTTACCCTAACACCCAAGTATCTTTACTTCCCCCTCCTTGTGAAGAGTTGACAACTAGTGAACCTTCTTTTAACGCAACACGGGTCAATCCCCCTGGAACAATTTCAATACCAGAAGGACCATACAAAGCAAAAGGTCGTAAGTCAACATGTCTTGGTTGAATCTTGCCATCGATAAAACAAGGAACGGATGAAAGTTGGATCATTGGTTGAGCAATAAACTGTCGAGGATCTTTCTGAACTTCTACTTTATAATCTTCAATTTCCTGATCGCTTGAAGCATGCCCCATCAACATTCCATAGCCCCCACTTCCGTTCGTTTTCTTAATGACCATTTTACGAATTTGACCAAATACATGATCAAAATGCTCACGGTTGTCCATATAGTAGGTGGGCACTGTTTTCAAGATTGGCTCTTCCTTTAGGTAATACTTGATCATAGCAGGCACAAACGTATATACCGCTTTGTCATCTGCTACTCCGTTACCTGGTGCATTGATAATAGATACATTTCCTTTTCGATAGGCATAATATAATCCTGAAACACCCAACATACTGGTTGGATTGAAAACGAGAGGATCTAAAAATTCATCATCCACCCTACGATAAATGACGTCCACTTGCTTGAGTCCCGCAGTGGTTTTCATATACACCTTAAAATCGTGTACTACTAAATCCTTGCCCTCTACTAACTCCACTCCCATTAAACGAGCAAGTGTGGTGTGCTCAAAATAGGCAGAGTTAAAAATCCCTGGGGTTAAAAGCACTACGGTAGGATTACTCACTTGACGATTCGATAAAGCGAGAAGATTTTTAAGTAGCAGATCAGGGTAATCTTTTACCGAACGAACATTATTCTTTGGCAAGAGACCGGGGAATAGGCGGTAAGTCATATTTCTATTCTCTAACATATACGATACTCCGGAAGGAGTACGTAAATTATCTTCGAGTACATAATACGAACCATCGCTATCCCGAATCAAGTCAATCCCTGAAATATGTGTATAGATATCAAATGGAACATCTACCCCTACCATTTCCTTTAAAAAGTAGGGGCAAGATTGAATCATGGATGCCGGAATGATTTTGTCTTTGACGATGGCCTGCTCATGATAGATATCCTTTAAAAAAAGATTAAGGGCTCTGAGCCTTTGTTTAATACCCGCTTCAATATGCGTCCACTCCACGGCTGTGATGATGCGTGGGATAATATCGAATGGAAATATCTTTTCTATACCCTCTCCATCACTGTATACGGTAAACGTAATGCCTTGACTCATGAAAAGCTTTTTTGCCAAGTCATCTTTATGAATGAGATCAACCATAGAAGCCTTTTCAAGGCTCTCTAAAAAGAGTTTGTAATGGGCACGGATTTCTCCATGAGCGCACATTTCATCCCAGGTATGGGGGCTCTCATGGTAGTTGGCAAGGAACTTAGAGAATGGCATCACCTAAATATACAAACCGAAAAGTAATAGACAAGTAAAATTATAATTCAGAGACCTTGAAACCGATTGCAAATCCTGGAATTAATATAAAAAACGATGCCGGGGATGTTCATTTCCCGACATCGTTCACCCGCTCTCATTAATTGTCGCCTAGTTTGCCCCATCGGCCAGTCCTAAATTTATTGAATACGCTCCTATTCTTTTTCCAAGACTTAATCCCTCTTTACAATCCGATTGAAAATGAATAGCACCATACAATCTTGATAAGGAAGCTTCATTGGCCATGGCTTCAAAATCAGTAGATCCTGCAGGAAATAAATAAGATAAGACAGCAGCCGCTGAAGCGGAGAAAGTTGAATGGCCAGACACATATGCTGGGAAATTTGGGATACCCGTACCCGTTTTTATCGTTGGATCTAATTGCGTTGGTCTTGGATTAAAATAAAAATACTTAGTATCCCAGCAGGCTACACCTGCATCGTGTAGGGCCATATTTAATAAGGCAAATGCGCGGGCAGCTCGTACTTCACTAAACTTTGCGTCACGGATATATTCTTCCGCAATATCGTTCCAATGGCCAGGAGGAGTATACGTTCCTGCTCCATCCGCCCATTTGTGAACGATGGCAAGTCTTTCCCTTGTCAAATTAGCCGCATAGTATTTGACTTCAGCTACTTCTTTTGCCATCTCTGCGGAAGAAGTGGACGGAGGCGGAAAAGGACGTTCTGTTATAATTTGTGCTGAAGTAAGATTCCAGGTTTTTACATTCCCAAAAAAAGGAAGCATGGGAGGACGAGAAGGAAGATCCAAACTGATCCATGGAGTTTCACCACGCGAAATCGCGCCATCCGCCAATGCTTTCCATTGAGTAGGTGTTCCAATAGCGGCACCCATTCCATCAGTTCGAAATCGTCCACGTGTTGCAATATTTACTGTTAGTGTTGTGGTAGACGCGCCTGATGAACTAGGTATCGTAAACACACCCGTACTATTTGCGGTCATCATGGTTGCAACTGCTTTGCCTAATGCAAGTCCTGCTGATATATCACTATCTGTTGCCTTCCCTGACCACTTAGCCGCATTGCGTTGATCGGCAGCCAGCTTGGTAATTTCTTCAACCGAAGCGGGAAACAAAATTTTCAATAACTCGGCCGCTGCGCCAGACATCGTTGCTTCTTCGGATGGATAGGGAGGCAAATCAATTTTTGGCATCAACGACTGAATAGAGTTGTCTACTTCATAAGGAGAATCAGGTCGCGTTGATTTATACAAATCTTTATAGTACCAAGCTGCCCTCAGCGCATCGTACATGGCTACACTTACATAGCTGTATGCGCGAGCTGCGTACGGTGGATTGGCGAATGGAAATTGTGGATTATTAAATGGGTTCTCTGCATCAGGTGCTGGATAGCTGCCATCGGCATCGGGCACTGGTGGTAAATTATATTGAGCTACCAATTTTCTAAAAATCTGATTCCAGCGAAGCACACCACCACCGCTCCAATATTCAATCGTTTTGCGTTGCTCGGTTGTTAGTTTACTTTGAACGCTTTTAATAGTTGCTAACTCTGCCAAATAAGCTGCTGAGTTGGTAGCAGCAGGTGCCGTTAATCCAAATGCAGGGTACGCAGTTGTAATATCGGGTAGCCATGTGCCCGCGTTGGCATCTACGTTGGTAGGTGTAAGTGGGAATAATTCTTCGCCACCTGTTATGTCTTTGCAACTAAACGGAACAATGACCAACAGGGTAAGCAACATAGCTGAGATGGTATAAAATTTCTTCATATCAATTATTGATTATCTTTTTTAGCAAAGTGAAAAGTGTAAAGCAGACCCGCGGTAAGTGTTGTCGCTTGCCCCACATTGAGTCCATCAAGTGTATAGGTGATTTGCCCCCGGACGGCTAAATTTTTTGGTTTCGGCAGATAGTACATCACGACAGCGCCTAGTTTCAAATAATTCATTCTGTTTGACACAAAAGGCATGTCTTGTATACGAATATCACCACCCCCTAATGTGTTTTGATGTGAAATATTTATTTCAGTCTGCAACGCATTTTTATGATAGCCGATACTATATATACCCATGATCTGATTGGGCATCCAAACTTGATTCGTGTAATAGATGACGCCATCTGAAAAATATGAAGGTCGATCGAGTGAAACATTGCTCCTCCATATATATCCAGTCGAAGCATTCACATACCAGCCGTTGGCCAATTTGTAGTTAGCGATGAGTCTTCCTGAAATCGTTGTACTGCCTAAGCCAATCGAAAGGGGTAAAAAATCAATTACATAATTCGTGAGTGGCATTGAAAAAGAGCCAACCCCAAAGGCACTAAATGCACTACCTCCAAATTCCTTCTTTAACAGATTATACTTAACTCCAACTGTTAAATCTTGAATACCTTCCAACCCGGTTAAGGTTCCTCCACTGGCAGTAGTTTTAACATATGGTATAATGGCAATAATATTGATTTTGTCTGTCACCCCGTAAGCACCCATCCACGTTATTTGAGTAGTGCTGATGGCGCCAATATTCTGATTATCTCTTTTCAATGAGCCTTCCCAATAATCCTTCCATTGATCGGATGAGTAAAGTATGCCTGTACAAAAATCCTTTTTAGGCATCATCAGCCCATCGGTAAAAGTTTGTGCAGCCAGTTGAGCTGATGTATACAGCCATATAGTGAATGTAAGAAGCGTTGTCTTCATAATTGATAAGGATGAATGAATAGAAACTAAGTGTATGAATACACTCGTATTAAAAAAATATGAAATACTTGCTTTAGATGTAAAGCATGGAAAATGTACTAAGCCTCCGGAGGTTGGCTAATGTATGAGTTGAAATTAAAAAAATAAAAATTCGGTTTCTCTAGTTCATCAACGGAAGAGAGAATCCAACCTGCCACACTTTTCTCTACGGATACTACAATGGAAATATAATCCTTACTAAAAACCTGATTAGCCTTCGTATTTTGTTTAGTAGTAAAAGGTTTGTCGGTAAATGTTTTTACGTAATCGGTTAAGGCCTGGTTGATTTTTACAGCCTGATTGTCTTTCATACAAACAATAAGCAACGTATCATTTTGTAGCTTTTGCTTTACTAACCGATACACTTGGCCTTTGTGTAGGAATTCACCATCCACACGCTCATATCCTTTTGAATCTGTTGCATAAGGAATTGCAATAGGAACTTTAATAGTTATCTCTTGGTCCAATGCATAATTCTCAGCATCAAATTGCATTCTCAGACTTTGCTCTGATCTTAATTGCAACCCCACCATAACGCCATAGTATCCCACCATATTAAAGATGAAAAGGGCAAGCAAACATAGGGTCAATAATTTTTTCACGTCTCCAAATGTAATGGTATCCATGAAAAATCCAAAATAGGGGCATGAATGGTCATTTATAGGAAAGCCACTATTTTAGTTTATTACATTAAGTTTAATCAAATCGGATTGCCTGTACCGGATTAATTTTGCTAATAAATCTTGTTGGAAGAAGCAAAACGATAGTTACCGTTGCAAAAACCAATATGTTCAATACTATAATGGTGGATACCGACCACTCGATAGGCACATAGCTCACATAGTAATCATGTGCATTCAACTTTATGATCTTGAATTGATCTTGCAAAAAACAAATGCCAAGTCCAATCATATTGCCTAGCATTAAACCCTTGCCAATTAATCCGATACCATTATAAATAAATACGGATTGAATGAGTCGATTGCTGGCACCCATTGCTTTGAGCATGCCCACCATGGGGATACGCTCCATAACTAATATTAAAATAACAGAAATCATATTTACTGAAACAACCACCAAAATAATACCCAGTAAAATCTTTACCTGACGCTTCACTAAATCTAGCCACTCAAAAACTTGTATAAACTTATCCCTCACCGATTCAATATTCAGGTCGTAATCCATGGATTCTCCCATTTGATTAATTGCTTCTTCTAATGCTGCTTTATCAAAATCAAAAGAGAAGGGCGAAGTTGTTGCCGTTTCTTCAAAAAAAAGACTATCGCTCACATTTTCGTATTTCGTTGATAATATGAAGCCCACAGTCTTCTTCCATAACCTGTAGGCATCAAAATAATTTAAGTCAACTGACACCTCTAAGCCACCCGCTTCGGATTGTTTCCATCCATTTAACTGTTGCACCATCTTGATATCCCCGATCAATATTTTTCCATCGAAGTAGTCTGATAAGTTTGTTTCATAAATTCCAACCACTTTCAGCTTACGAAAGCGTGGGGGATTTTGAAAAAAATGCAAAATGATTTGGTCTCCTAATTTTGCGTTGATTTTATTGGCAATCACCTTGCTTAATACGACTTCTTTCGAATAGCCGGAGTCGGCAAATTGTATAAATCGCCCTTCGATGATATTTTCCTGAAAAGAAGAACGATTAAAACTTCTACCTACTCCCTTAAACACAATGCCCAAAACCTCACTCTCCGTTTTTACCAACCCTGCTTTATGGCTGTACTCTTGAATATTCTTAATAAATGGAAATTTCTGCGTCTGTTCATACAAAGGAATTCTAAAATCGAAAGGCTGCTCTTCAACTGCATTGTTCATCGTAAATTTTGTAATGAGCAAGTGATTACTAAAGCCATAGATTTTATTCTTTACAGCGGATTGGAACCCATGCATGATTAAAAAAGATACAATGGCAGCCGCCAGCCCAATCGCGATACTCGCCACTGCTATCTTGTGGATAATGGACGAGAAACTACCCAATTGACCCTGCTGTAGTCTTTTAGAAATGAAGTAAGAAAGGTTCAAAGAATGATTAATTTTGAATGTTACACAATAGCAAAGTAAAAGAAAATGCACAAGATCTTTAGTCTTCTCATTGTTTTGTTTGTGGCCACTATCACAAAGAGTCAACCTACTCCAATCCTCACCGGAGCAGAACAACTTGATTTGCTGCTTCCTAAAATCCAGGGAAAGCGCATTGCTTTGCTGGTCAATCATACAGCTACCATCGGTAAAACACATCTCGTAGATACACTGCAAAAAAGAGCTGTTGACATTAAGAAGATCTTTTCTCCGGAACACGGATTTCGTGGAAATGCTGATGCGGGAGAAAAAGTAAATGACGGTATCGACACAAAAACAGGGCTACCGGTGATTTCACTTTATGGCAATAATAAAAAGCCTACGCCCGAGCAATTGGCGGATGTCGATATAGTGATATTTGATATTCAAGATGTCGGTGTTAGGTTCTTTACCTTCATCAGTTCTTTGCATTACTTAATGGAAGGCTGCGCAGAGCAAAATAAGAAACTCATCATTCTAGATCGACCCAATCCAAATGGAAGTTATGTGGATGGGCCTGTACTAGATCCATCACTAAAATCATTTGTTGGCATGCACCCGATTCCTATCGTACATGGCCTAACTGTAGGTGAACTTGCTCAAATGATCAATGGTGAAGGTTGGCTGGAAGGAAAAAAGAAATGTGAATTTGAAATCATACCACTTAAAAACTATACTCATCAATCAGTGTACATTGTACCCATTAAGCCCTCGCCCAATCTTCCCAATCAACAATCAGTTTTGCTTTATCCATCCACCTGTCTATTTGAAGGAACGGCTTTGAGTGTTGGGCGTGGCACACAGCACCCGTTTGAGTGGATTGGTCATCCGGATCTAAAAAAACAACCCTTCCAATTTACGCCTGTAAGTATTGAAGGCATGGCGAAAAAACCTCCTCACGAAAATAGCATATGCTATGGTGTTGACTTAAGTAATCTAAAAACAGGCAAAGCAATTTCCTTGAAATACCTCATTCAACTATATCAAGAATTTCCAAATAAGGAAAAGTTTTTCATTCCTTACTTTGATAAACTGGCAGGCACAAAGTCACTTAAAGAACAGATCAAAAAGGGAATGACAGAGAAACAGATTAGAGCTACCTGGAAAAAAGACCTGGACGCTTTCAAATCGAAGAGAAAGAAATATTTAATTTATAATTGATAAGATGAAACCATTAAAAAAAATACTCCTTGGCGTTGTTCTACTATTTTTAGTTTTAATCATTGCAATATCCCTTAACCTATTTATTGATAGTCCTTATCCCGATTATGATAGCTCCGGTTTACAAATCATCGAAAGTAATCAAGTATCCGTTGGTCAGTCCTTACCCTTCAAAAGCGACTCGTTAGTAAAAAATATTTCTTCCAAAGGAAAATGGTTTGTTGATCCGACTGGTCGCGCTATGATTCTTCATGGAATCAATTTGGGAGGAAGCACCAAGCTTCCATTTACCCCACTCATACCTAGTCACCAGAAAGAAAATTTTTATGAAACAGTATATACCGTCTCTAGCGTTGGCCAACCATTTCCGTTGAATCAGGCAGACGAACATTTCAAGAGACTCTATCAATGGGGTTACCGTTTTATCCGATTGCTAGTTACGTGGGAGGGTATTGAACATGCAGGACCGGGACGATACGATGAGGCGTATTTAAATTATATACAAGCAATTGTAAAGAAAGCAGGCGATCACAATATCAACGTATTCATTGATCCTCATCAGGATGTATGGAGCAGATTCACAGGCGGTGATGGGGCCCCCTATTGGACGCTTGATAAAGTGGGTTTTGATCCGCTTAAGTTTACGGAGACGGGTTCGGCCATCATTCACAACGTGAAGGGGGATCCATTTCCACGAATGATATGGCCCACTAATTATCATAAGCTTGGTACTGCTACTATGTTTACTCTTTTCTTTGGCGGAAATGATTTTGCGCCAGCACTCAAGATTGATAGTATCAGCGCACAAGATTATTTGCAGACTCATTACCTCAATGCGATCAAACAAGTTGCACTGAAGTTAAAAGGACTTCCCAATGTGATAGGGTTTGACACATTTAATGAACCAGGAGCCGGTTATATTGGAATGACTGATTTAAATGCATTTGGTCTTTTGAAAAACGGAATCATGCCTACTCCATTTGAGGGGATGGTATTAGGTGGGGGCAATTCCCTTGAAGTGGAGCGCTATGAATTTGCCTTAACGGGCTCAAAAGTAAAAGGCAAGGTGCTAGTCAACCCAAACAAATTCTCTGCCTGGAAGAACTCTGAATTAGATATCTGGAAGAATGCCGGTGTTTGGAATTACGATTCGCAACAAAAAGCCACCGTATTAAAGCCCAACTACTTTACCCAAATCAATGGCAAACAGGTAGATTTCTCGAAAGACTATTTCAAACCTTTTGCCTTGGCTTTTCAAAAGGAAATGCATTCTGTAGATAGCAGTTGGCTGATTTTTGTTGAACATGCACTGTTTCATCGATTGCCTGAATTCACAGCCCCCGAATCGAATAATTTCGTGAACGCAGGCCATTGGTATGATATAGGCACTCTACTAACAAAAGAATATACTTCTTGGTTTGGTGTTGATGGCGTAAAGGCTAAACCACTTTTTGGAAAACGATCCATACGAAAAGCATTTGAGGCCAACTTAGCGCATCACAAAGAGGAGACCACGTTCTCAATGGGCAATAAGCCTACACTGATTGGTGAATTTGGAATTCCGTTCGACTTGGCAGAAAAAAAAGCTTACCAGACGGGTGACTACTCAGATCAGGAAGCATGTTTAGATCGCTCGTTCCGTGCGATGGAGTCGAATCAACTCAGTTATACATTGTGGAATTATACCTCCGATAACGAAAACAAGCATGGCGATCAGTGGAATGGCGAAGACCTTTCTATTTTCAGTAAATCACAACGAAAAGACGCCAGCGACATTAATTCGGGAGGCAGGGCATTGAGAGCTGCCATTCGGCCTTATCCTTATAAAGTGGCAGGAGAACCCATCGAGTACTTCTTTAATATGAAAGAAAAAGAATTCTACTTGAAATTTAAAGTAGACAAATCAATTACCGCCCCGACAGAAATTTTTATTCCTTCCTATCATTTTAAGAATGGATTTGAAGTAATTAGCTCTGCCGGCAAGCTGGAATTTGACAAATCGCAGGATTTACTTCTTTTTTATCCAGTAGGAGATGGAGATCAAATCATTGTGGTAAAAGAAAAGAATTGAGTTTATTAATTGAATTCAATAACCAATAAGTTGTTACCTAAAATACATTGATGATCGCACAACGAATAGATGAACAAGACTGAGAAAGTAACTACCATTTTAAAAATACTGGATAAATTATATCCCACGGTAGATACACCTCTCTATCACAAAGATGCCTATACACTACTAGTGTCTGTCTTACTTTCAGCACAATGCACGGACGAACGGGTTAACAAAATTACACCATTGCTATTCAAGAAAGCGGATAACCCATTCGACATGATGAAACTTACTGTGGAGGAAATCCGTGAGATCATCAAGCCTTGTGGACTCTCTCC
>JANPBK010000031.1:0-44863 GCA_031430395.1 Cyclobacteriaceae bacterium | reverse complement strand
AAAGTCGTTACACAAATGGGAAACCAGGGCGCCAGTGGCGATGGAGTTCGTCAATTGATAGATTGGTACGAGGCTGGAATTATTGGTGATGTGCATACTGTTTATTGCTGGACAGATCGCCCTGTATGGCCGCAGGGAATTGCCTGGTCAACTCAAAAAGCAGAAATACCCAAAGAGTTGGACTGGAATCTATGGCTCGGGACCGCACCAGATAAAGATTATGTCGAGAAGTTAGTTCCTTTCAATTGGAGAGGTTGGTGGGACTATGGCACCGGAGCGCTCGGAGATATGGGCTGTCATTTGATTGAACCGCCATTCCGCGTATTGGGTCTCAACTATCCAACTGATGTTTCGGCTAGTGTTGGAAGTGTATATGTCGATGAATTCAAGCGAGGCTATTTCCCCGAGAGTGGACCTCCCTCCTCTTTTGTAACAATGACCTTCCCTGCAAGAAATGGAAAATCAGCAGTCAAACTTCATTGGATGGATGGTGGAATAAAGCCCGAGCGACCAGAAGAACTCGGCCCTAACGAACAAATGGGGGACGGTGGCAATGGCTGCATATTTATCGGAACAAAAGGAAAAATGATGTGTGGCACCTACGGAGCCCAACCTACACTGCTAACAAAATCACGCAACACAGAAGTCACTGTACCAGAAACGATCAAGCGAGTACCAGGCGGTCCAGACCCTGGTCATTATGTGCAATGGGTGGATGCCTGCATTGCCGGCTATGAGAAAATAGAATTGAGTTCGGATTTTAAAATTGCAGGGCCATTAACAGAAGCGATATTAATGGGCAATCTAGCGATTCGCAGTTATGATATTAGAAAACCGAGAATTTTTAAACCTGATCAATTTGATTACCCAGGCCGAGGCATCAAACTACTGTGGAATGGTGAAGCCATGAAGGTCACCAATTTTGATGAAGCAAACGCGTTCGTGAAAAGGGAATATCGAAAAGGATGGGGTTGGTAAATTTTATGTAAAGGGATTCGATTACCTTTGCTGAATTAGCCAGGCAGAATGCTCAAAATCGACAGCCATACTCATATTCTCCCCAAAAAAATGCCCAATTGGAGCGAGAAATTTGGCTATGGCGATTTCATATATCTCCAGCACCACAAAAAAGGGTTCGCTAAAATGATGCGCGGAAATCAGTTTTTCCGCGAGATCAAAAGCAATTGTTGGGATGCAGAAGAAAGAATTGAAGAATACAGACAATTCAATACACAGGTTCAGGTAGTCTGCACCATACCCGTTATGTTTTCCTATTGGGCCAAGCCATTGGATTGTTTATCACTTTCACAATTCTTAAATGAACATCTCGGGAAACTAGTTGCAAAATATCCAAAACAATATATAGGATTGGGCACCGTGCCTATGCAAGATGCTGAGTTAGCCGTAAAAGAATTAGAACGATTTAAAAAGTTAGGGCTCGTTGGTTTACAAATCGGCTCCAACATTAACGATGAAAATCTAAATGAAGAGCGCTTCTTTCCCATTTTCGAAGCGTGTGAAAAATTAAACCTCGCAGTAATGGTCCACCCCTGGAATATGATGGGTGAGAAACATATGCAGCGTTACTGGCTGCCTTGGTTGGTAGGCATGCCCGCGGAAACATCCCGCGCCATTTGTTCAATGATTTTTGGTGGCATTTTTGAAAAGCTGCCAAAACTCCGAGTGATGTTTGCTCATGCGGGAGGGTCTTTTCTTCCAACTATCGGTAGAATAGAGCATGGATTTAATTGCCGTCCGGATTTAGTGGCAATCGATAACAACTTTAATCCAAGAAATTACATCTCTAAGTTTTGGGTAGATAGTATTACCCACGACCCGTTGATGCTAGAGTATGTATTAAAATTGCAAGGTTCTAAAAAAGTTATGCTAGGGTCTGATTATCCTTTTCCACTGGGTGACTTAGAAATTGGCAAGTTTATTGATGATATGGAACTATCAAAAAAAATCAAAGAGGACATCTATTATAACGCTGCATTGGAATGGCTGGATTTATCAAAAGAAAGTTTTATCATTTAATCAAATCACCTGTGCTTAAAGTTAAATTCTCACTTATTGTTTTCATTGTTTTATCTACGCTATTGGCATTTGGCCAAACTGAAAAAGAGAAAATTCAACAATTGGAAGAACAGCGCCAAATTGACAAACAAAGAAAGTATATTGTTCGAATGGATTCTGCTATCCGCCTATCAGATGAAGGAGAATATGTAGCCGCGGACGATAAGTTTAAATCCGTACTGAAAAACATACGAAGTGTTCCTTCTGATCTTACCTATTACTTTGGAAAGAATTCCTTTTTTATCGGGAAATATAAACAAAGTGTTGACTGGTTAAATAAGTACATCCAACTAAAGGGTACGAGTGGTCAATATTCACAAAATGCGATTGATTGGTTGGCCAAAGCTGAAATAGAATTATTGAAAGAAAAAGAGAGAGAAGCTCAGCAGGCATCAGAAGTTCTGTCAAGAGATTTCACAATTGATTGTGGACCAACCGGGAAAGTTGTTTGCACGATCTGTAGAGGTTCCACTGTTGTAGTGAAGAAAAGTTATTTTGGCGATCTTTATTCAACATGCAATTATTGTCATAAGCTTGGCTACCTTACTTGCATTGAATACAATCAATTGTTGAAGGGAGAATTAAAACCATCTTCCAATTAAGTTAATCACTTGTATTCGAACAGGTTAGATTGGACTTACAATTAAAATAACAGTATCTTTACGGCACTCATTTTACACCATGCCTCTATACAATCGAATTAATGGCAAAGAACTGAAGGAGCGGTTAAAAGAAGATAAAGAACAGCGCATAACTGTTTCTTTCTATAAATACCATCACATTCTTGATCCTAAGCTATTTCGAGATGAATTATATATCCTTTTAGACAATCTTCATGTCATGGGACGTATTTACGTTGCCTTAGAGGGTATAAATGCTCAGATCAGTCTCCCAAAAGTTAATTTTGAGGAATTTAAGAATCAACTTTATAGTCTTTCCTTTCTGGAGGGTGTACGTTTAAACACTGCGGTTGATGACAATGGGAAGTCCTTTTTTAAACTTAAGATTCTCGTGCGTCCTAAAATTGTAGCCGATGGATTGAACGATCATACTTTCGATGTTACAAACCGGGGAACGCATGTAGGAGCTCAAGAATTTAACCGGATAGCAGAACAAGAAGGAACCATTATTGTGGACATGCGCAATCATTATGAAAGCGAAGTCGGACATTTCAAGAATGCGATTTGTCCGGATGTGGATACCTTTCGTGATGAGCTTAAGGTAGTTGAGACAATGTTGGGAAATCAAAAAGAAAAAAATCTATTACTGTATTGCACTGGCGGAATTCGTTGTGAAAAAGCTAGTGCCTGGTTCAAACACCAAGGATTTAAAAACGTATTTCAATTAGATGGAGGAATTATAGAATATGCCAAACAAGTAAAGCAAGAAGGACTTGAAAATAAATTCATTGGCAAAAATTTCGTTTTTGATGAACGATTAGGGGAAAGAATATCTGAAGATATTATTAGTACCTGCCATCAATGTGGCACTCCTTGCGATCAACATACCAATTGTAAAAATGAAGGTTGTCATTTGCTTTTCATTCAGTGCGATGATTGTGCTGCAACAGTAGCAGGTTGTTGTTCTTTAGAATGTAAAGAGATTCTTTCTCTTTCAGCCGAAGCGCAGAAGAAACTCAGGCAAGGGATTAATAAAGGAAGACAAGTTTTTAAGAAGGGTCGGGCAAAGGATTTAAAATTGTTTATTGAGAACCAAGCAATCAAGAGGTAATAACTTTTAGTTTCATCAAATAATCGTAATAAAAGATAACCATGATCCGAATTGGAATCATCAATGTATCCGATCGCGCAAGTCAAGGAATTTATGAAGATATTCCTGGCAAATCAGTGATAGCGACACTTCACGAATACTTGCGTGGTGCTTGGGAACATGAATATGCCATTATTCCTGATGAGCAGCATTTGATTGAGCAGACCCTGATTTCAATGGCCGATGAAAAAGGATGTTGTCTCATCATTACATGCGGAGGCACAGGCCCTTCCAAAAGAGATGTGACTCCAGAAGCAACTGAAGCAGTGTGTCAAAAACTAATGCCAGGATTTGGTGAACTCATGCGCAGGATCAGTTTACAATATGTTCCAACCGCTATTTTATCACGACAAACGGCCGGAATACGAAATAAAACTTTAATTGTAAATTTGCCTGGAAAACCAAAAGCCATTCGTCAATGTCTGGATGCTGTATTTCCTGCTATCCCGTATTGCATCGATCTTTTGGAGGGACCCTTTTTAGAATGTAACGAAGATATTATTATAGCGTTCAGACCACAGGAAGTGAGTCAAAATCTTAAATAGATAAATTCTTTAAGGATACCAATTTGAATTACTTAGAATGGCAAGAATAAAATATTACTATGATACCGAGACGTGTAAATACGAGCGGATCAAGACGAGCACTGGAGATATCGTGCTAAACGCATTGGGGATTATGTCCCTTACCATTGCCATGGCAGTGGGTCTATTGATTTTGTATAGTAATTATTTTGAATCACCTCGGGAGCTTTTACTTAAAAACGAAGTGAAAGAAATGGAATACTTGTACGACAATTTACAAATGGAAGTTTCCAAATTGGACAAGGAACTTGCCAGCATGGAATACCGTGACGATAATATTTACCGAGCGGTATTAGGGGCAGAGCCTATTGACAAAAGTGTCCGCGAGGCGGGTGTAGGTGGCGTAGATCGCTATGAAGATATCAAAAGTAAAAACATTATTCATGAAAACTTCTTGATTAAACTCCATGAACGGGTAGATAAGCTAAAACGCAAAGTTTATATTGAATCGAGATCACAAGATGATGTTATCGCATTGGCTGAGAACAAAGAGAAATTATTTGCAGCAATACCAGCTATTCAGCCAGTAGCTAATAAAGAATTAATCGCGCTAGCATCTGGGTTTGGAATGCGCATCCATCCGGTTTACAAAGTTCGTAAAATGCACACAGGCGTAGATTTTGCAGCGCAAATTGGAACACCGATATATGCAACAGCAGATGGCACTATTGATCGAATAGAAGTGAATTTTAGCGGATATGGAAAAGTACTCGAAATAGATCATGGATTTGGTTACCGTACGCGTTTTGCACACATGCATGGATTTAATGTCCGATATGGTCAAAAAGTAAAAAGAGGAGACTTAATAGGATATGTTGGCGATACGGGTCTGTCTACTGCACCGCATCTTCACTATGAGGTTTTTGTGAATGGTATACATGTAAACCCAATTCATTATTTCTTTAATGATCTTAATCCTAAAGAGTATGAAAAGATTATCCAATTAGCCTCTATCGAAAATCAATCATTGGGAATGTAATATTCGTTGAATCCTAAATTGAAAAATTCACACATCTACATACTCTTAGATTTTTGACTAAATTGGGCAATGATCTTTGTAGAATGAAAAATATAAGCATTCTAATACTTTTACATATTAGTATTATTACCAGCTACTCACAAGGCTGCAGCGATGCAGGCTTTTGTACGATGGGTGCAATGAAGCCAGATCAAGCTTATAACAAGAAGATTGATTTCAAACTTCGCACCATGGAGGTAAGTTTTTATCGCGGATCTACCACGCTCACTCCTATTGTATATGTCGCTACGGCTGACCTTAATTTTAGTATAAATAGGAAATACACCTTTCAGTTAAAACTTCCTTTTCAATTTGTAGAGGGTCGTTTAGCAAAAACTTCTTCTCTCGGAGATATCTCTCTTTGCCTCACACGAAATATACATTCATCAGATAAAGCCGATCTAAATCTTTCTATTGGTGCCAAAATCCCTACTAATAACGCTGATCTTTCTTCCGGTGGGAATGCACTTCCAATGTACTATCAAACGAGCTTAGGCACCTATGATTTTATTGCCGGCATTTCATATATCAATAGAAATTGGTTGTTCGCAACTGGAATACAAATCCCTCTGAACGAAAACAGAAATCAATTTGATTGGCATCGATGGATAGATCCAAATCCCGAGGAACAGGCTTACGTTCAGAAATATGCGAATGCCACCAATCTCGCTCGGGGTACAGATGTGATGTTAAGGGTAGAAAGAAACTTTCGTTTGTCCAGACTGAATTTTTCTATCGGAGCGCTGCCCATATATAGAATAACGTCAGATAAAATAACTAATCACCTCGGCATACGAACTTCCAATGACGCGAAAGGAAATGAAGCGAGTGGATTAGCCTTATCCGTTATCGGTACCGTTGGCTACAGTTTCAGTGTAAAATCAGGCATCAAACTATTAGTAGGACACAAAATAATTCAGCGCGAATTTAGCCCCGATGGATTGACGAGAGAATTAGTTAGTTCAATCACATATATCTATCGGTTTTAATGAAACGATTTCTATTCATATATTTTCTCTTATTTGTTTCTTCAGACTTTTTAGTAGCTCAGCCTGAAATCGTATCTTCTAAAATAGATTCACTGTCCGCGATCGCAAATTACGTTGAAGCATTGTTGTTGGTTGACGATGAATTACAGAAAACCACCAATGATATTGAAAATTCTTTGCTACTAAATAAGAAAGCACAACTACTAATTTTACAAGGCAAACTAACAGAAGCGGGAACTCTTCTGAAAGGCCTCAGCTCATCAAATACCTATATAAATGCAATTACGCTTTCCAATGCTGGATTTTTAAATTTAAATAGAGGCCGGCTAGATCTGGCATTAGAAGATTTGCAAGCTGCATTAGTTCAATTTCAAGTTTCAGAAAATTCTAATGGTAAGGAAGCTGCGAATTGCCTCGCCAATATAGCTTCTGTTTATTTGGCCACTGGCAAAAATAATCAGGCTGAAGAATATGAGAACATAGCTTTGCAAATCAGGCACAAGTTGTTTGGCGAATTCAGCGAAGAAGTAGCTGCCTCTTATAACAATCTTGGGTTGATCTATTTATCAACAAACCCAGACAAAGCCTTGGAATATTATGAAAAGGCATTAGACACGTATCAAAAATTGCATGGAAATGACCATCCGAAAATAGCCATTGCCAATACCAACATGGGCATATGTTATAATAAGTTAGAACTTTATGGCGATGCGGTCAATTCCTTTGAGTCAGCGAAACAAACATGGGAGAAAATTTATCCGGGAGGGCATCCTAATTTGGCAATAGTGTTAAGAAACCTAGGAAGCACTTACACCAAATTGAAGAATGAAAAAGCTGCCATTGGCTATTTTGAAAAAGCACAAGACATTTATTTGAAAGCATATGGGACAAAACACCCCGATATAGCCAGTACCTATATTGAAATTGGAAATCTGGCTCTCAGAAATAGTAAGTATGATGAAGGCTTAATTGCCTTTCAACGAGGACTAATAGCCAATTCACCAACATTCAACGATTCAAATCTTGAAAATAATCCACCCGCCAAAGCTTACTATAATGCGACTGTTCAAGTTTATCTATTAAGTTCAAAAGCAAAAGCGCTGGAGTCAAAATACTTAGGCAAAACACTTAAACTACAAGAATTAAAGTTGGCACTAACCTGTATCTATCTGTGCGATTCCCTTATCGATGATATCAGGCATCATAGTTCAGACGAAGATGATAAATTAGCACTCGGAGAAATATCGAATGAAGTATATGAGGATGGGGTTCGTATCGCCTATACCATCAGCGAGAATCAACTCAATCCCAAATCTTTTCGTGAAAAAGCATTTTACTTTGCCGAGAAAAGTAAATCCGCTATCCTGCAAGAATCCATTGCGGATACTCAAGCTAAATCATTTTCGGGTATCCCCAACTCATTGTTGGAACAAGAGAGAACCATTAAATCGAACATAGCTCAGTATACACAGAAACTATCTCAAAAACCTTCCCCTGATGAAGAAAAGATATTGCGCAAACTTATTTTTAACAGCAATAATGAATACAATTCTTTTGTCAAAAAATTAGAAACTGATTTCCCTAATTATTATAATCTTAAGTTCAGTAAAACTGCGTATTCCGTAGCGGATATTCAACAGGTGTTAGATGATCGTTCCGCGATCATCAGTTATTTTCTGGCCGAAAAAAGTAAATATCTGTATGTATTCATCATCACCAAAGATAAGTTTTCAATCACAGGCAATGCACTCCCAGAAGATTTTAGCCGAACACTTAAAGGCTTTTCCAATAGTCTACTTTACAATGATTTTACAACCTACAAAAAAACAGGCAATGCTTTAAGCGGTCGTATTTTTCCCAAATTGAATGCTCAGATAAAAGAACTCATCATTATCCCCACCGGAAAATTGGGGACGTTGCCTTTTGAAGCACTTCCAGAAAAGAAAATAAAATGTCAAGATTTTAGTGGTATCACCTACCTCATCGAACGCTATTCAATCTCATATGAGTTTTCAACGAGCCTACTGTTACAAAAAAGTAAAACAAAAACAACACAAACAAATCCATCCATATTTTTATGTGCCCCTGTTACGTTTCCTGAAAAAGATAATCTAAATGAGTTACCCGGCACTGAAAAGGAAATCAGTAACATAGCCCTACTTTTTAATGGAAATTCAAAATCAATCAAGTATGCGGAAGCTAATGAATCGATCATCAAGTCAAATTCAATAACCAATTACGACTACTTGCATTTTGCGACACATGGTATTGTTGATGAAGCTAATCCGGAATCATCAAAGATTTTTCTGAATACAACCTCTACAGATGATGGTAATCTATATGCAGGAGAAATCTATAACCTCACATTGAATGCTAATTTGGCGGTGTTGTCTGCATGTCAAACCGGACTAGGTAAAATATCACAAAGCGAGGGAGTCATCGGTCTATCAAGGGCACTCATATACGCGGGCGCGAAGAATATCATTGTTTCCTTTTGGAGTGTAGCGGATGCATCCACGGCAGAATTGATGACAGACTTCTATACCTACCTCCTGAAATCAAAATCAATGCATTTCAATACAGCACTACAACAAGCGAAGGTTAAAATGATCAAAGAGAATAAGTATTCAACTCCGTATTATTGGGCGCCTTTCATACTTATTGGAAAATAAAAAAACCTGACTCAGAGAGCCAGGTTTTACACAGTCGAACGCTATGGCAAAATAGGTTTTTCGTGTGCTTTAGAGAACCCCAAAGTAGGCAGTTGAGTTTCATTTTTCCTAAACATTTTCTAAAACTTTGTTTGAGGTGAAAAAATGGCCTTTTTTGAGCCAAAATGACAAAGTCTGTGGATGATAGAGGATAACTACCGTCAGCGAGGGTTGCGCAACAATCTGGTTAAAAAACTGCGTTTAAAAGGGATTTTGGATGAAGCTGTACTGGCGGCAATCGGAAAAGTGCCCAGACACGTGTTTTTTGACGATGCCTTGCTCAGTCACGCTTATGAGGACAAAGCCTTCCCAATTGGGGAGGGTCAGACCATTTCTCAGCCTTATACGGTAGCCTTCCAGACCGAGAAGCTGAGTATCAAGCCGGGCGACAAAGTACTGGAAATCGGCACTGGTTCAGGTTACCAAGCCGCTATTTTGGTGGAGATGGGTGCGAAGGTTTACACGATTGAGTTTCAAAAAAAACTTTATGAGCGCACGAAAGAGTTTCTGCCGACCCTTGGCTATAAACCCCACTTCTTTTTTGGAGATGGCTCCAAAGGTATCGCAGCTAAAGCACCTTTTGATAAAATCATAGTGACTGCCGGGGCACCCGTGGTACCAAACGCATTACTAGATCAATTGGCAGAAGGTGGTATTATGATTATACCGGTGGGCGACAGAGAAAAGCAAATGATGTTGAAGATAACTAAACGAAATGGGAAAATTACTAAAGAGGAGTTTGATAACTTCGCTTTCGTTCCGCTTCTTGGAGAACAAGGCTGGGGTGGAAATAAGTAAATTAGCTCATCAAAAAATTCTGCAGCTCTTCAAAACTGTTTTTCATTTTTATTGATTGCTTGTCCTTCCTTGAAAATACTTCCAATCGATCGGGTATTTCGATCGCTTGATTAAGAGCACCCTCGACTACCTGTTTAAACTTAGCAGGATGCGCAGTCTCCAAAAATATTCCTTTCGTTCGCGGATTTACCCTTAGAAAATCTTTAAGACCTAAATAGCCAACCGCCCCATGAGGATCAAGCGTATAGTTCATTCTCTTGAATACCTCATTCAATGTGTTAGACGTTTGTTCATCAGAATAATGGAAGCCGACCACATCCTTTGATAGTTTATCAAAATCATTTTGATACAAATCCAATATGCGGGCAAAATTACTTGGATTGCCCACATCCATTGCATTGCTGATTGTTTGTACGGAAGGTCTTGGCGAGAATAGTTTTGTCTTCAGGTAAGTGGGAACAATATCATTTTGATTGGTGGCCGCTATGAATTTATGAATAGGCAAACCCATGCGTTTAGCGAATAAGCCAGCGGTTAGGTTGCCGAAATTTCCACTTGGGACTGAAAATACGATCTCACTCTGCTTGTCCTTAAGTTGCGCGAATGCATGAAAATAATAGAATGATTGCGGAATCAAACGGGCGATATTGATCGAGTTAGCAGAAGTCAAAAAGAGCTTTTGCTTTAGCTCTTCATCCATGAAAGCTTGCTTTACCAATCGTTGGCAGTCGTCAAACGTACCATCGATTTCTAGTGCGGTAATATTTCCACCCAACGTAGTGAACTGCTTTTCTTGAATGTCACTCACCTTGCCTGAAGGATAAAGCACGATCACTTTTGTTCCGGGTACATTAAAAAAACCATTGGCCACGGCACTGCCGGTATCACCAGAGGTAGCAACTAAAATAGTAATCTCTTTATCTTGTTGATTCGCAAAGTATCCCAGCAACCCAGACAAAAATCGAGCACCAAAATCTTTAAATGCCAATGTAGGCCCATGAAATAGCTCCAATGAAAAAACATTTTCTTCAAGTTCCAATAATGGTGCATCAAATTGAATTGTATGATCAACTATTCGCTTGAGTTCGTTTGTCGGTATGTCCTCCCCGATCAAATTCTTCGCCACCTGAAATCCAATCTCCTGAAAAGATAATTGTGAGAGTGATTCAAAAAAAGAAGCCGGCAAAACCGGAATACTTTCAGGCATGTATAACCCATTGTCGGGCGTGAGCCCTTGGATCACTGCTTCGCGTAAACTTACTTTTATGTTACTATTGTTCGTACTGTAATATTTCATTCCTCAATCAATCCAAAATTCAACATTCAACATTTAAAATTTTTGCCCCCTCCTGATTCACCTTCGAAACATACACCTCACTCTTCAAATTGCATTTCAAAAATTCAAGTTGCATGACCTCCCCTACTTTCGTTGCCGTTGCGTGATCTATACTTAATGCAAACATCGTAGGCCCAGAACCGGAAATGCCACAACCCAACGCTCCTGCCTTTACAGATTCGTTTCTTACTTGTTCAAAACCGGGAATAAACGCGGAGCGTATTGGCTCGGCAATCTTATCCTGCAACGAACGACTAATAAGCGAGTAATCTTTACTCGTTAACCCAATCATAAGCCCAGCAATGTTACCTGTTTGGGCAATGGCGTCTTTCAAATTGACTGTCGGCTTCAACACTCTGCGAGAGTCTGATGTTTTTAATTCAATCTGCGGGTGAACCAATGTGGCATAAAGGTTTTCTGTAGCCGGAATTTTGATTACATCCAACGGATAATAATCACGCACTAAGACAAATCCACCCATTAAACAAGGAGCGACATTATCTGCATGAGCCGACCCGCATGCAATTCTTTCGGCTTCCATAGCATGAACGACTAATTGTTCTCGCGTAAGCGGGTTACCCATCAAATAATTGATCGCCACTAACGCTGATACACCACTTGCGGCACTTGAACCCATACCACTGCCCAGTGGGAGATTTTTATACAATTCTATTTCAACACCTTGCTGCTTGCCAATACTTTTTAAAAACGACTGGACAGCAACGCCTGCTGTATTTTTAGAAGCATCAAGCGGAAGTCGGCCTCCATCACCAACTATTTTTGATAGGGTAACCTCTTGGCTCATATTCAACGTGAGCATTACTTCATCACCCGGAAAATCAACAGCAAAACCAAGCACATCAAAGCCACAACAAACGTTGGCTACTGTTGCAGGGGCGAAGGCTCTTATTTTCATTCTATAACTGGTTAGTACTTTACGAACTACTATTTCAAATCAAAATCAGTTCCTGGTTCCCAGCTACCGGTAACAGGAAACTTGGAACTGGCAACGGACAATTAGTTACTATAATTTCCGATTCTAATTACATCTGCAAAAACACCTGCTGCCGTTACTTCAGCTCCGGCACCCGGCCCGCGAATTACCATTGGTCTTTCTTTATAGCGCTCAGTCGTGAGCAAGATAATGTTATCGCTCCCCGCTAGCGAATAGAACGGATGAGAAGTTCCAACGGAGGCCAATGATACGCTTGACTTCCCTCCTTCTAATATTGCCATATACCGTAACTTCTGGTTATTGTTCTGAGCCTGATCTCTCAACTTATCAAAGTCCAAATTGAAAGCAGATAGTTGATTGAAAAATTCCTCCACCTTCATTTCCCCTCTGCACTTTTCAGGTACCAGGTTTTCAACTTTTATATCTTTTAACTCGAGATCAAGACCAATTTCACGAGCCAAAATCAGTGCTTTACGAGCTACGTCCATGCCATTCAAATCATCGCGAGGATCCGGCTCAGTAAATCCTTTCTCTTTTGCCTCTTTCACAATGTCGCTAAACTGCTTTCCCTCGACAAATGAACTAAAGATAAAATTCAAGGTACCACTTAACACGGCTTCAATACGAAGCGCTTTGTCCCCGCTGAGTAACAAATCGTTTAGCGTGTTGATGACAGGCAAGCCAGCACCCACATTCGTTTCATACAAAAACTTAACTCCACGTCTGGCTGTAGTTGATTTTAATTTTTTGTATCGCTCCAGAGAACCGGAATTTGCTTTCTTATTGGGAGTTACAATAGAAATATTCGCAGAAAGTATCCGATCATAAAAGTCAGCCACTTCTTCGCTAGAAGTGCAATCAACAAAAATACTGTTGGATAAATTGAAACTTACCATCCTTTCAAAGTACGATGACAACGTCATCGCTACACCCTCCTTCATCATCCTATCCACGGCTTGATTCAATTGAATTCCATCTTCATTAAAAAGCATTTTCTTGCTGTTCGCAATGCCTACCAAGTTAACTTCCAAATGATTCTGCGAGGCCAACTTTGCAAATTGTTGATCCATCATTTTCACTAACTCCTTTCCAATCAAACCGGTACCCACTAAAAAAACGTTCAACAACTTTCGATCAGAAAGGAAGAAAGCTTCGTGCAATACGTTCAACGCTTTGGATGTATCCGCCTGCCGGATTACAACTGAAATATTTAATTCAGAAGAACCCTGCGCAATGGCATGGACATTCACGCCTGCTTTACCAAGTGCACTAAACATGCGACCACTGGTGCCAGGATTATGCTTCATACCTTCTCCCACAATAGCTACAATCGTCAATTCATTTTCCATGGCAATGGAGTCCATCTCACCATTTAAAATCTCGTAATAGAATTCCTTTTCTAAGGCCGTTTTTGCTTGGGGTGCCAGGCCACTTTCAATAGCGAAACAAATCGAATGCTCAGAGGAAGCTTGACTGATTAAGATCACGTTAATTTTTTCTTTGGCCAGCGTCCCGAACAATCGCATCGACACACCCACAACACCTTGTAGGCCACTTCCCTGCACGTTGAACAAACTGACGTGTCCCATAGAAGAGACCCCTTTAATGATCAATGACTTTCCATTTGCATTCGCACTAATAACAGAACCTGGAAAAGAAGGATTGAATGTGTTTTTGATCCACATCGGAATCTTCTTACCCATGGCTGGCTGCATGGTGGCTGGAAAGATCACCTTCGCACCAAAATGAGACAGTTCCATCGCTTCCTCGTAAGTCATTTCCTTTACCGTAAATGCTTTCTTCACTTTCCGAGGATCGGCCGTCATCATTCCATCTACATCGGTCCATATTTCCAAGGAGGTTGCATCTAAGGCCGCAGCGAAAATAGCTGCGGTATAGTCTGATCCGCTTCTTCCTATGGTGGTCGTTTCACCTGAAGTGGATGATCCTATAAAGCCGGTGACCACTTGGAGATCAACATGGCTTTTAAAATAATCTTGAATCAGCTGATTTGTAGTTTTAAAATCAATTTTAGCATTGCCGAAATTACTGTCAGTTCTAACCACAGAACGAGCATCTAAAAATTCAGCCTTTATACCTCGTCCATTAATCGCCTCGGCAATGATGTAGGCGGAAAGTCGCTCTCCAAAACTCATGATATAATCCAATGAGCGTAACGTTCTTTCCTTCACCAAAAAAATACCATGAAGAATATCTTCCAATTCGTTGATGGTGAACTTTACCTGGGCAATCACGCTACTCTGTTTCTGAATATCGACTAACTCGCGTACCGCTTCCAAATGCCTTTTCTCCAATTGCTCCAACTCGATCTTGTATCCAACATCTCCTGCCATAGCTTTTGTACTAAGTTGAATAAGTGAATCCGTGACTCCTCCAAATGCGGAAAACACAACTGCAACCTTTTCTTGTTTTACATAGGGAAGCAGAATTTCAATTACAGATTTTATCCGTTCAGGATGAGCGACTGAGGAGCCACCGAATTTTAAGACTTTCATTTTAGGTGTTGACGTGTTGATGTTTGTGATCTGGTTGATGTTGGATGCTAGACAATGATCTTGAAATGACAACTCTCACTTCAAAAAATAAAAAACTAGTACAATGGGGGATTGGGGTATATAGAGGGCGCTACCCCGTAATAATGGTTGTCATTGTAGTAATGCCGGTAGCAATTACAGATGACGAGGTGGATGAATAGCGGTTTTCCATAAATAACTTGCGCAAGAAGCAAATAGAGTTCGGTTAATGCAAAATATTTCATTGTTTTTTGTACGAGACAAAAACAAACTAACGGTTAGTAGTTAACTTTGATTCGAAATAGCAAAATCAAACCCTGAATAATAATATTCTTCCATGTCCCGTAAAAAGAAACACCCCAAAGACTCCTTCGTGAGCATGACCGAACTGGTACTGCCCAACGATACAAACACATTAAACAATTTAATGGGTGGACGACTCATGCACTGGATGGATATCGTTTCTGCCATCGCAGGTCAAAAGCATTGCAATAGTATCGTGGTGACAGCCTCCGTTGATAATATCTCTTTTCGAGAACCTATTCGATTAGGAGATGTTGTCACGCTTCGCGCAAAAGCAACAAGAGCCTTTAATTCATCTTTAGAAATACGCATTGATGTGGATGCCGAGAACATCCCGGCAGGGAAAAAGATTGCTAGCCACTCGGCCTATTTTACTTTTGTGGCGGTGGATGCTAACGGAACTCCCGTAGAAATCCCTGAAGTAGTACCAGAGACAGAAGAAGAAATGGAATTATATAAAGGCGCTATGCGCAGAAGACAACTTCGATTGATCTTAGGCGGACGGATGAAGCCAAGCGAGGCACACGAGTTAAAGTCGCTGTTTGATATTAAATGATGATGACCTTATGTGTCTGACTCTAACAAAGTGTCTAGACGTCTAACAATTTATTAAGTAGCCAATGCAAGAAATTTTTGAAAGCACCTACCCCGAGGAACTATACCTTATCCAACCACGAGTGATGGTGGTTATTCCAGTAGCATGGACGGAAGTAAAGGAAGCAGAAAAGATTTTACTGTCTAAAATTTTAAGTGCGGTGAAGCAAAGTTTAGATTCCGTGGTCATTAGACAGCAGCCTCAATTAGATTTATCAGTGTGGACAGAAAAGCCAAAAAGGGTTCTCTGTTTTAGTCCTGCTGAAGGCTTCCCCAAATTTGAAGTGCTGCCGGTCCAAGGCACTTCGGTGATTGTTTCATTGCCGCTGCCCGAGTTACTTGCCAATGATGAAGCAAAGAAGAAATTGTGGGCGGGGTTGAAGGTGATGTTTTCGTAATGCTTGTCTTCTAATCTACCTCTGCCGATTCGATCGATCTTTACGCAATAGTTGATGTAGCATTTAGCAATTTTTTCCTAAAAGGCTCGAATAGCACGAACGGGAAGCTGATTAGACTTTGCAAAACAGCAGGTCGGTCCACCGTTAGAAAACAAAAGACCAAAAGCAGTGTTCCCTGCGGTCTCGGTTGAACTCCAGTAGTGATCATCAGTAAAGCCACCAACAACCGTTTTTTGATTATACAAAGTAATTAGTTCATCCCTGCTGGGTAAAAACCAATCGCTAAATCCATTAAGAACCAATTGATCACATAGTATTGCTGCGTAGTTGCCGTTACCTAGCGTTGAAGTGATCAAGTTTGTGTTTGATTGCCCTGTTCCTAAGCCTATTGCGGTTGCATTAGTTGTTGTTGATGTGGGGCTCCACTCTGCATACGCTTGGTCACTTGGTGCAGCAATCAAACCATGGGTTTTTGTAGCATCTAGATAGAATATAATCCCCCCTCCATAGTTCATGCCTATTTCATATTTAGTCACAATGTCGTTACATTGGTAAACAGTCTTGGTAATTTCTCCTGGGTTTAATAATCCATCCTTATTGAGATCAAGGCCAGTGTCAATTTTAAATCCGCCATTTGCACAATTCGCGCCAGCAGGTTCAATCGTAAAGTTTATTAGATTATTTAGCCCATTATTTCCATTGCATACATAAACTGTACTTTGAATCTCTTCTGTATCCAAAATTCCATTTTTGTTCTTATCTATCCCAGTGTCAATTCTTGTACCTCCTGCGACACAATTTAGGCCAGAAGCCTCGTTAGACACCTTCAAAAGGCTAGTCAAGCCATCAGCACCTGGTTTAGGTTCGTCAGTTTTACAGGAAACAATAGTTCCAAGGATGATCCAAGCTAGGATTCGAAAGTAGTTTTTCATGTCTTAATCAAGTTGTGCATTGGCATGTATATTGAGCCTTCCAGACCTTATGTCGAATCGTTGTCTATGTAAACTATCTGGCTTGTGCGAGTAAGGTTTTAATCATTACCAGATCAACCGCAATCGAATAAAGATAAAGACTTCTCTCGACAAGTTCAAAGTCCCAATTTCCCAAGCCCAAAATGGCTATTGACCAATGCCTAAGTTCTTCTATATTTGCGGAACTTTTTTTAAGCCCTGATAACGAGGGGCGTGAATCTTAAACCTTAAAACCTGTATGCTAAATCAATTGTTGTATGCGTTGCCCTTCTTCGGTGTTCTGGGCTTATTGTATGTTGTTTGGAAAAGTGCCTGGGTAGCTAAGCAAGATGCCGGCACAGATAAAATGAAGAAAATAGCCGGGCACATTGCCGAGGGAGCGATGGCTTTCTTAAAGGCTGAATATAAAGTGCTTATCATTTTTGTGGCTTGCGTTTCCGTTCTTCTTGCTGTAACGGCCAACGGCACAACATCTTCATGGTTAGTAGGAGTATCTTTTGCATTAGGTGCTTTTAGTTCTGCACTGGCAGGCTTCATAGGTATGCGTGTGGCTACCAAAGCCAACGTTCGCACAACCAACGCTGCTCGGACAAGTTTGGGCAAAGCCTTGGAGATCGCCTTCGTAGGTGGCTCGGTAATGGGCATGGGTGTGGTTGGTATTGGTGTGTTGGGCTTGAGCATGCTTTTGATCGTGTATGGAAATATGTTTGGCTTGGATACCCAAGACAACGTAACTAGAGTCATCACCATCATCACCGGATTTTCATTTGGTGCATCATCCATCGCATTGTTTGCACGTGTGGGCGGTGGTATTTATACAAAAGCAGCTGACGTAGGTGCTGACTTAGTTGGTAAAGTAGAAGCAGGAATCCCTGAAGATCATCCTTTGAACCCTGCAACGATTGCCGATAACGTAGGTGACAACGTAGGTGACGTAGCCGGTATGGGTGCCGATTTATTTGAGTCATATGTTGGTTCTATTGTGGGTACGATGGTGTTGGGTGCTGCGTTTATGGTACCAGGTTTCAGTGATAATTTCAATGGACTTTCAGCTGTGTTGTTGCCGTTGGCTCTCGCAGGAGTTGGTATCATCATGTCGTTCATAGGAACGTTCTTCGTAAAAGTAAAAGAAGGTGGCGACCCACAAAGAGCATTGAACATGGGCGAGTTTTCTTCGTCTATTGTGATGATCATTGCTTCGTATTTCATCATCACTTGGATGCTCCCTTCAGAGTGGACATACCATGATTTGTTGTACAGAGATGATGCCGGTAATCCTACTGTAAGAATTATGACTTCGTTAGGTGTATTCTGGGCTACCATTATCGGCCTTGTAGGTGGAGTGTTGGTTGGCTTGATCACTGAATATTATACAGCCATGGGCAAGAAGCCTGTGCTTTCCATTGTAAGACAATCTTCTACAGGTGCAGCCACAAACATTATCGCTGGCTTGGGCGTAGGTATGATGTCAACGATGCTTCCTACGTTAGTTATTGCATTCTCTATCATTGGTGCATTCTACTTTGGCGGATTGTATGGTATTGCCATTGCAGCAGTAGGGATGCTTTCCAATTTGGGTATTCAATTAGCCGTAGATGCTTACGGACCAATCTCTGACAATGCAGGTGGTATCGCAGAAATGTCTGAGCTTCCTAAAGAAGTTCGTCAGCGTACAGATAAATTAGATGCAGTTGGTAACACTACAGCAGCAATCGGTAAAGGTTTTGCAATTGCATCTGCGGCACTTACTGCATTGGCTTTATTCGGTGCATTCATGACAACTGCTCAAATCCATGCGATCGATGTATCGAAGGCAAATGTAATGGCCGGTCTATTCATTGGAGGTATGCTTCCATTTGTATTCTCTGCAATGGCAATGGGCGCAGTAGGCCGTGCAGCGATGGCGATGATCGAAGAAGTGCGTAGACAATTTAATGACATTCCTGCTTTGAAAGCGGCACTAGCTGCAATGAAGAGAAATGGCGATAAAGAAGTGAAGGATTGGTCGTCAGATGATCAAAAGATATTCCATGATGCTGATGGTTCTGCAGAATATGGCAAGTGTGTTGAAATCTCTACCAAGGCTGCATTGAGGGAAATGGTTCTTCCAGGCTTGATGGCTGTGGTTGTTCCAGTGGTTATCGCATTCCTTCCTGGTTTTGGCGTAGAATCCCTTGGCGGAATGTTGGCTGGTGTTACCGTGTCCGGTGTGTTGATGGCTATCTTCCAATCAAATGCAGGCGGTGCATGGGATAATGCCAAAAAGAGCTTTGAAGAAGGCGTTGAAATCAATGGAAAGATGTATTACAAGAAATCAGAGCCGCACAAGGCCGCAGTAACTGGCGATACCGTTGGTGATCCATTCAAAGATACTTCTGGCCCTTCGTTGAACATATTGATCAAGTTGATGTCGATTGTGGCGTTGGTGATTGCTCCACTTTTGGTGCCTGATGTAAAATCAGAAGCAAAAGTAGAAGTTAAGCCTACGATTGAATCCGTAACTCCTGTGGCAGAGGCAGCTGTACCGATTCAAAAATAGTTTGTACTAATAGTTTAGAAAAGGCACCCACAAGGTGCCTTTTCTATTTTATTATTGCGCAAATCAATGATGGTTGGTAATTTTAGTTCTACTAATATTAAATTCATGAGCAAATCATTACTTATTACATTACTACTAGCTATTTTCCCTTTAGCCTGTTTAGCTCAAGCCGGTATAGTTGGAAAATGGAAATCAATTGACGACAAAACTGGCGATGTTAAATCGATTGTTGAAGTGATCGAAAGAGGCACAAAGGTATATGGTAAAATAATCAAGATCTTCCCGAAAATAGGTGCTGATGTAGACCCTATTTGTACCAAATGCCCACCTGAAGATGAGCGTTTCAAGAAAAAGATTATCGGAATGGAAATCATGAAAGATCTTATAAAAGATGGCAATGAATATTCAAATGGTCACATACTAGACCCGGAAGTAGGCAAGATCTATCGTTGTAAAATTTGGCTCGAAAAGGGCACCCTGAAGGTCCGCGGTTACTTAGGACCTTTTTATCGTACCCAGACATGGCACCGTCAACCATGATGTGGTTAATCGGAAAAATTGCGAACTTATACCCCATAATAAACCATCTACCCATTACTAAAGGTTACCATAGTGGCACTACGAGTATTTAAAACAGGTTCTGAATTAGACGAGAAGGAGATCTTTGAAAGGATTACGAGGGGAGACGAGAAAGCGCTGGAATTGATCTATAAGAAGTATTATCGGATGATGACCAAGTTGGTGATCACCAATAGTGGAACGGAAGAAGAAGCCCGTGATGTGTATCAGGATGCTTTAGTGGTGTTCTGGCAAAAGGCTCGATCCGGAAATCTGGTATTAACTTCAAAGATGAGTACGTTCATTTACAGTATTTGTCAGAATCTCTGGAGGAAAGAACTGGATAGAAAAAAACGACTCTCCAATGAGGAAAAGGACTCTCCTACTTCCATTGATATGGATAGTCCTGAGCGTGAAAAAATTATCGCCAAGTGTATGGATCAGCTGGGCGAAACGTGTAGAAAGGTTTTAATGTATTACTACTTCGATGAAATGTCGATGCAGGAAATAGCGGAAAAGTTAGGGTTTGCGAATACCGATACCGCCAAAACAAAAAAGTATAAATGCAAACAAAAATTGGATGAATTGGTTAAATCACAATATTCAGAACAGGATTTTTTAGACTGATAGCGACAACATGAACAATTTAGAATTAATAGATAATTATTTAACCAACCGACTTGGAGCTTCTGAGAAAGTTGAGTTTGAAAAACAACTTAGCTCAGATCCTTCTTTGCAGGCAGATGTTGCGTTACAAAAGCAAATACTAGAAGTAGTAAAAAAGGCACGTATTGCTGAACTTAAAGGAATGCTACAAAATGTGCCAATTAGTGGCTCAGCTACCTTCAATTTCCCGATAATGAGAATGGCTGCAGGAATAATTGGGGCTGGAATACTAGTGGCATCGATCAGTTATTATCTAAAAAAGGGCACAGCAGAAATACCGAACATGTCTTCCTCCATGGAAGATTCTATTAAGAAAATTGAGCCCAATGATTTTGAGCCTTTAGAGGAGCCGACATTACCACAAGAACCAACACAGTCTTCAGAAAAGAAAGTAGATGGTTCTTTCGATAAATCATCTAAGAAGATTGATGCACCACGAAAACAAGAGGCTAAAACTTTTCAACCTACAATGCCCAAAATTGAGGCTATTGATCCATCTAATGAACTGATTGATAACTCCCAGAAAGTTGCGCCCAATAAAGAAATTAACAAAGCATCTATTACTACTTCACAAATTGTGGTTGATGTGGACTCATCTGAAAAGAAGTATTCATTTCATTATCAATTTAGTAATGGAAAATTGATCTTATACGGATCCTTTGACAAAGCTCTTTTTGAAATTTTAGAGATTAATGGCGATAAGCATTCTGTCTTTATGTTTTACAAAGACAATTACTATCGCCTGAATGAAAAAGATACCCGCATTACGCTTTTAGAGCCCATTCAAGACAAGGAATTAGTGGCAAAATTAAAAGAATTTAGAGTTCGTTAATAGTTCAAGGGTTAGAGTATAGAAACCCTCTCCTATCGAGAGGGTTTCTTTTTATCCCTATATTTGCGTTTCATGATTCAGCCACAAAAGACCAAGTTTAAAAAGAAGAAGTTAGGCAGCTATCCTTATGCCAGTGTTGTTTTTAGCATCACATTAGCCTTATTTGTTATTGGTGTTTTTGGCGCTTTAGTTATCTATTCCAATGAATTGGAAAGAGCTGTTAGAGATAATGTTAAGATCCAAGTCTATCTAAAAGGTCAATTGACAGCTACACAGATTAAACAGCTGGAAAAGCAACTTCAAGCAAAACAATTTATAAATAGAACGGATCCCTTAAAATCCATTCAATATGTATCAAAAGAAGAAGCTGCCAAGCAGTTTATTAAAGAGACAGGTGAGGATTTCAAGAAATTCTTGGGTGAAAATCCGTTGAGAGACGCCTTTTTGGTAAAGATCGCTCCGGAATATCATGATAAAATAAGTCTTAAAAGAATCAAGACAGAAGTAGAAAAAATCAGTGGCGTATTCCAAGTATATTATGTTGAAAACGTAATTGATTCAATTAACCAAAATGTTACTAAAATTGGTTTAGTACTCATGGGGTTAGTGACTTTATTATTACTTACGGTAGTTCTATTGATCAATAATACTGTACGTCTTGCGCTTTTCTCACAACGGTTTATTATAAGAAGCATGCAGTTGGTTGGTGCTAAGCGCTGGTTTATTCAAAAGCCATTTCTATTTCAAGCACTTTGGCACGGAGCCCTTGCAGGCGTGATTGCATCCTTTTTATTGTATGGGTTAATCTCCCTAGCCACTAAACGAATTGAAGATTTAAATTTGATTCAAAACAACGATCGGCTTATACTTTTAGCTGGATCTCTATTAATGATTGGAATGATCGTAGCGGTCACCAGCACCTATCGTGCGGTGTCAAAATATTTAGGACTATCTTTAGACGAATTATATTAGACATGAGTAAATTACCTTTTGGCAAGAAAAATTATCAAATAATGGTTACCGGTGTAGCCACCCTAATTATAGGTTTCACCATTATGGCATTGGATAAAGAACCTTACGGCTTTGGTTTTTTAGGGTTAACCTTAGGACCCATTATTGTGCTGGCGGGGTTTGGGTTAGAGATTGTTGCCATTCTACACACTCCGAAGGAAAAAAAATAAGTTAAATGTCTGTACTGGAGGCTATTCTCCTTGCCATCGTAGAGGGGTTGACTGAGTTCCTACCTGTTTCATCTACTGGCCATATGATTATTGCTTCCTCTATGCTGGGGATTGCTTCTAATTCTTTTACAAAGACCTTCATTGTATCAATACAACTAGGTGCTATTGTTTCAGTTATTGTCTTGTACTGGAAAAAATTCTTTCAATCACTTCACTTCTATTATAAACTATTTGTGGCCTTTCTACCGGCTGCTATTATCGGCTTTTTATTGAACGACTATATCGACCAACTTTTAGAACGTACTGAGGTTGTCGCCACCACGCTGATACTCGGAGGATTTGTTTTTCTCTTTATTGACAAATTTTTCAAGGAAAATGAGAACCAGGTGAACACGGATGTATCCTATCGGTCAGCTCTTAAAATTGGTATTTTTCAAACTATTGCCAAGATACACGGTGTCTCTCGTTCTGCTGCAACCATCATTGGAGGACTGACACAAAAATTAACAAAGAAAACAGCCGCAGAATTCTCATTCTTCCTGGCAGTACCCACTATGTTTGCCGCTACCAGTTACAAACTTCTTAAATTTTATCTGGCGGAAAATGTATTGGGTCAACATGAATTGCAACTATTACTGATTGGAAACTTGGTGGCCTTTATTGTTGCAATGATTGCAATCAAATCCTTTATTGCCTTTCTGACGAACCACGGATTTAAATTCTTTGGTTATTATCGAATTGGACTTGGGCTTATTATTTTAATTCTATACTTGTTAGGCATACCCCTATCAATAGTATGATGGAAGCGACCGAGGGCAGATTATTGTTGATCAATAAGCCATTGAAGTGGACGTCTTTTGATGTCGTAAATAAACTTCGATACAAATTAAAGATTAAAAAGATTGGTCATGCCGGAACCCTCGACCCATTAGCCACAGGATTACTTATCATTTGCACTGGCAAAATGACAAAACAAATTGATACCTATCAAGCTCAAGAAAAAGAATACATTGGCAAATTTGTCATTGGACAAACCACACCTTCCCACGATTTAGAAACAGCCTGTTCCGAAAAAAAAGATATTTCATCTATCACTCAAGAACAACTTCGTTTAACCGCTAAAAAATTCCTCGGTTTCATACAACAAATTCCTCCGATTCACTCAGCCATAAAGCTAGATGGTAAACGAGCGTATGATTTGGCACGCAGTGGAAAAGAAGTAGCGTTAAAACCAAGAGAAGTGAATATTCTGGAATTTGACATTACGTCTATAGATCATTCAGCAGTCAGTTTTAGAATTGTTTGCTCCAAAGGCACTTATATCCGAAGTATAGCTCGTGATTATGGCATAGAATTGGGTGTCGGAGCCTACCTATCGGAATTATGTAGAACCCGAATCGGAAACTATCATCTAAAAGAAGCCGTTACTGTGGATCAAGTGAGTGAAGTGATCAACCTATGAGAATCTATTATAGCATCGAAGACTTTACCAGACTCAACAACGCGGTGGTTACCAGCGGCACCTTCGATGGAGTTCATGTAGGGCACCAGAAGATAGTAAGCCGGCTAAAAGAGGTGGCTTCCAAAAGTAATGGTGAAACTGTAGTTATTACTTTTTGGCCTCACCCTCGATTAATTCTTAAGCCTGAAGAAGATACGTTGAAATTGCTAAATACTTTTGAGGAGAAAGCTGAACTTTTAAAACAACAAGGTATCCAACATCTCTTGCGTATACCTTTTACCAAAGAGTTTTCTCAAATCACTTCTCAACAATTTGTTGCCAATATTTTAGTTAGAACGATTGGCACGAAAAAATTAGTGATTGGATATGACCACCGTTTTGGTAACAACAGAGAAGGAAGTTTTGAGCAATTAAAAATAAGTGGCCCCACGTATGGATTTGAAGTAGAGGAAATAATGCGTCAGGATGTAGATCACGTAACGGTGAGTTCCTCTAAAATAAGAAAAGCATTAGAAGAGGCCGATCTTGCAACAGCGACTCATTTACTAGGTAGATACTATTCAATTAGTGGTCAGGTAGTTCGTGGCGATAAATTAGGACGTGTGCTCGGCTACCCCACTGCAAATATCGACTTAGATTCAAGGCTAAAACTAATTCCCGCAAATGGTATTTATGCTGTTACAGTACACTATGAACATACACGCTATAAAGGCATGCTTTACATTGGCAATCGGCCTACCATCAGCGGAACTAAACAAGTAATTGAAGTGAATATTTTTGATTTTCATAAAGAAATTTATGGAGAAACATTGACCGTCTACTTCCATCAGCTCATTCGTAGCGACAATAAATTTCAAGACTTAGAAGCACTCAAGTCACAACTGTTTCAAGATAAAATAGATGCCATGAAAATATTAAATGAATGTTGATTCAGCATCCCATTTAAGGACCCGAATTTGCTTTTAATACCTCGGCACTTTCCGCTTCGCATGGTAGATTTTTTTTGCGCGGTTTCACGCAAGGAATAGTGAACTTTTTATACTTCTATTGCATTCTGTAAATTTACACTCTATAAAAACCATTAGTTGGGTTTTACCACATTACGACAATTCGATAAAAGCTAAATATGTCCAAACAATTCAATGACCTGGGCCTAGGCACCAAAGTCAAGAGATTAGTAAACAGAAATGGGAGTTTCAATGTAAAAAGAATAGGGCTAGGATTTAGCACAATCAACATGTATCAGGATCTCATCAAGATGTCCTGGACTAAATTCCTTACCTTAGTGACCTTGTCGCTTTTCGCTATCAATGGTTTTTTTGCTGGCATCTATTATCTAATTGGCACCACAAATTTTATTGGAATGTCTCATGAGTCGCTTGCCGATGAAATTCTGCAATGCTTTTTCTTTAGCTTTCAAACTTTTACTACTGTAGGATACGGGCATATTGCACCACGAGGTAATCTATTAAGTTTGATTGCTGCGATTGAGGCGATGACCGGCCTTATGATTTTCGCTATCATTACCGGGCTTCTATACGGGCGATTCGCCAAACCTTCAGCGAAAATTCTGTTTAGCAAAAACATGCTCGTTGCTCCATTTGGAGATGACCTCGCTCTTCAATTTCGGATTGTTAATAAGCGCAAAAGCACCATCATGGATATCAATGCTCGGGTTATATATTCTCATCAGGAAAAAGGCAAAAATAGGTTCTATGCGCCTCTCGAATTAGAGCGAAGTCAGGTGACCTTATTCCCACTGAATTGGACGATCGTTCATCCCATAAATGAAAAGAGCCCGATTTTTGGAAAATCATACGAAGACCTTTCCAAAAGTGACGCTGAATTTATTATTGTACTCAAAGGATATGATGATACATTTAGTCAGGATATAAATTCCATCCATTCCTACCACAATGAAGACATCATATGGGGGGCCAAATTCGAGCCGATGTACAGTACCAATACAAATAATATCGTTGAATTGGATTTCAGTAAGCTAGATGATTACCAAAAGTTGAATTAACGCGTGGCTCACGAGTTGGCTATTAACAGTTACCCGACATTCATTTATATAATTTTATTTCTGAACCATTTCAACTCATATTTGTTGAAAGAATAGCAATGAAATTAGCCGTATCCAGAAAAGAACATTTTAATGCGGCACATCGCCTGTTTAATCCACTTTGGAGTAATGAAAAGAACGATGCTGTTTTTGGGAAATGTAATAACCTCAATTTTCATGGTCATAACTATGAAGTTATTGTTAGCCTAATTGGCGAACCTGACCCTGAAACTGGCTATGTATTCGATATGAAAATCCTTAGTGATATAATAAAAGAACATGTGCTTAATCATTTTGACCATAAAAACCTTAATTTAGATACTCCATATTTCAAGGATTTAAATCCCACTGCCGAAAATATTGCAGTGATTATTTGGAAGATTCTAAGACAACAGATTGATAATCGGTACGAGTTAAAAATCAAATTATATGAGACAGAAAGAAATTTCGTTGAATATCCTGCCCATTAGACCTTTTGAGGAAAATGATCTCGATCATGTGGCTTCCTCTCATGATACTCCACTGAGAACAGATGCCTTTGATCTTTCTGATGACCAAAAAATTGAAAAGATTGAGGCTCATTTTCGGGAGATCATGACTGTTTTAGGTCTTGACTTGACCGATGATAGCTTAAAAGGAACACCTAAGCGAGTTGCTAAAATGTATGTGCAAGAAGCTTTTAGTGGGCTCAATCCGGCTAACCGACCCAGCACTCGTCTGTTTGAAAACAAGTACAATTACGACCAAATGCTGGTTGAAAAGGATATTACTTTCTATTCACATTGCGAACATCATTTTGTGCCGATCTATGGCAAAGTGCATGTCGCTTATTTCTCTTCAGGAAAAGTGATAGGTCTTTCAAAAATCAATCGGTTTGTCCAATATTTTTCTAAACGTCCCCAGGTTCAAGAACGCCTCACCGTACAGATCGGCAAGGAGTTGGAAAGAGTTTTAAATACGCCTGATATAGGTGTGGTCGTGGATGCGAATCATATGTGCGTGGCTTCAAGAGGAGTAGGTGATACCAACAGCAAAACTGGCACCGCTTACTTTGCAGGGAAATTCAAAGATGAAAATGTGAAGCGGGAATTCTTGAATTACATCAATGCTAAATAGAATGTACTAGTGGGCAAAAACCAACGGTAGGTCAATCAAAATAGCTTATAATGTTGGCAGATGATTTCTTTAATGATCTCAACTTTTAGTCATCTAATTTATTAGTCCAATCCCATAATATCTCACCTATTTTTGTAGATTAGCGACATCATTTAATCTACAAAATATGGTATTCGACTTAGAAATGATCAAGGCTCTTTATGCAGCAATGCCGGGCCGAATTGCGAAAGCAAGAAAAGCAGTAGGTAAACCACTTACTTTATCCGAAAAGATTCTATTTTCTCATCTTCATAGCCATCAAAAACTAGAGAATTTTGGGCGTGGTAAGTCTTATGTTGACTTCGCCCCAGATCGTGTAGCCATGCAAGACGCTACAGCTCAAATGGCTTTATTGCAATTCATGTCTGCCGGACGACCAAAGGTGGCCGTCCCCTCAACCGTTCATTGTGATCACTTAATTACTGCAAAAGTTGGTGCAGCCGATGATTTGAGTTTTGCGACTACTGAGAGTAAAGAGGTGTTCGACTTCCTTTCGTCAGTTTCAAATAAATATGGCCTTGGATTTTGGAAGCCTGGTGCAGGTATTATTCATCAAGTGGTACTAGAGAATTATGCTTTCCCTGGAGGCATGATGATTGGTACCGATTCACATACTGTAAATGCCGGTGGACTTGGAATGGTTGCTATTGGTGTAGGCGGAGCTGATGCTGTAGATCTAATGGCAGGAATGGCGTGGGAACTAAAGTTTCCTAAACTAATCGGAATAAAACTTACTGGTAAACTAAATGGCTGGACATCTGCTAAAGACGTCATCTTAAAAGTTGCTGGTATTCTAACGGTAAAAGGCGGAACAGGAGCAATTGTAGAATATTTTGGCGAAGGTGCCACTTCTATGAGTTGCACCGGCAAAGGCACGATTTGTAATATGGGTGCAGAAATTGGAGCAACCACTTCAACGTTTGGCTATGATGCTTCTATGAGTCGCTATCTAGTTGCCACCGGCAGAGCAGAGGTAGCTCGTCTTGCTGATAAAATTAAAAATCATTTGACTGCTGACCCCGAAGTATACCAAAACCCCGCTAAGTATTTTGATCAAGTTATAGAGATAGATTTAAATACTCTAGAACCTCATTTGAACGGCCCTTTTACACCAGATTTAGCAACGCCCATTTCAAAAATGAAAGAAGCAGCACTAGCGAATGGATGGCCAACAAAGATTGAAGTAGGTTTAATAGGAAGTTGCACCAACTCCTCTTATGAAGACATAAGCCGTTCTGTAAGTTTGGCAAAGCAGGTGACTTCCAAGGGATTAAAACTAAAATCACAATTTACGATTACACCCGGTAGCGAGCAGGTTCGTTTTACGATCGAACGTGACGGGTTCTTGAATGTATTCGATAAAATTGGTGCGACTGTATTTGCGAACGCTTGTGGTCCTTGCATCGGAATGTGGGCCAGAGTTGGCGCAGAGAAGGCAGAAAAAAATACTATTGTCCATAGCTTCAACAGAAACTTTGCAAAGCGTGCCGATGGTAACCCAAATACGTTTGCCTTTGTTGGAAGTCCTGAGATCGTAACGGCAATGGCTATCGCTGGAGATTTGAGTTTTAACCCACTCACTGACTACCTTACAAATGAACAGGGACAACAAGTAAAATTAGATCCACCTACCGGGGATGAACTTCCCGCGAAAGGATTTGATGTGAAAGATTCAGGATTTCAAGCACCAGCTAAAGATGGCAGTAAAGTGATGGTGAAAGTTAGCCCTGATTCAGATCGCTTACAATTATTGGCGCCATTTGCTCCTTGGGAAAAAACAGACTTAAAAGGATTGCGTTTATTGATCAAAGCAAAAGGAAAATGTACTACTGATCATATTTCAATGGCTGGTAAGTGGTTAAAATACCGCGGACATCTGGATAATATCTCCAACAACTTATTGATAGGCGCTACCAATTCTTTTAATGAGAAAATCAATAGCGTTAAAAATGGTTTGACTGGAGAGCATGATGAAGTACCCAAAGTGCAACGCACCTATAAAGCAAAAGGCATTGGAAGCATTGTAGTTGGCGATGAAAACTATGGAGAAGGATCTTCTCGCGAGCATGCTGCTATGGAACCTCGCTTCCTTGGGGTAAGGGCCATCTTAGTTAAATCATTTGCCCGCATACACGAAACCAACTTGAAGAAACAAGGTATGTTGGCATTGACATTTGCCAATAAAGAGGACTATAATAAGATATTAGAAGACGATCGTATTGATATTAACGGGTTGACTGGTTTTTCTCCGGAGAAGCCCTTGACGTTAACCTTAAACCACCTGGACGGTAAGAAGGAGACGATCACTGTCAACCACACTTACAATGCAAGCCAAATTGGTTGGTTCAAAGCAGGTTCAGCCTTAAATAAAATGGGAACAGATGATGCCGAAAGAAAAGCTGCTCCCAAGAAAAAAGTAGTGATCAAAAAGGCAGCTAAAAAAATTTCCAAGAAGTTACCAGCTAAAAAAATAGTTAAGAAAGTTGTGGCTAAAAAAGTTGTTAAGAAATCAACTACGAAGAAAGCAGCTAAGAAACTAGTAGCTAAGAAAAAGGGTGTTAAGAAAGTAGCTAAAAAAGTTATTAAGAAGAATGTGAAGAAGATGCTAACAAAGCGAAGAAGATAGAATTTACATACCATTGAGATTAAATAAATGCCCATCCATTGGGCATTTATTTTTTACCCCTTACTGTTATCAATAAATGATCCATCGAAAAGGTGTCCCATTCTTTTGATAAAAAATACAACCGATAAGCAGTCAAGGATAAGAAAGCAGATGACGCATAGCGCACCATAGGAGCTCATAAGACTACTTCGAATCAGGTATTGGGTAACGTTTGAAAATGGCAGCCCGATCGAAAAGGTAGCGATAGGTAATATAATGTTTCGCTGGCTCCGCCCCTACGGAAGTCCATAATTTGCGCATCGGTGGATTGAAGTCTCCTACCCATGAAAATTCAAGTTGCTTATAATGAGGCATCTCTTTGAACACCGTATTCAAATGATAGATAAATGCCGATTCAATCCCAAGGCCTTGAAATTTAGGAATCACACCCATGAGAATCCCTTTCGCACGCGTGAGTTTCTTGGTATTCACTGCATACAACAGTCGGAGCTTATTCCACAGCGTAAGTCTGCCATTGAACTTCTTAAAAATCAGGTTCACATCCGGTATCATGAGGTAGATGGCAATCGGTTCCTCATTGTAATAAGCAAACCAAATAAATTTCTCTTCCAAAATAACCTTGGCATTCATCAGAAAATTTCTGACGTAAGCAGGTTGCAATGGCTCGAAATCCTCTTTAAAATCTTTCCATGCTTCGTTAAACACTTTTGTAAAGTCCAGAATGTATTTATCAACCTCTTTGAAACTTATATGCGCAAACCGATAGCCCGGTTTTTTGGCAACCCACTCGGCAATTTTCCAAAAGCGTGCAGGTATTGGTTTGGAAAGATCGAAGTGAAAACCTTCTTGCCCAAAATAAACCTGAAAGCCATACGATTCAAATAACTCTTGATAGTAGGGAGGGTTGTAAGGCACTTCATACGCTGGCTGTGAGAATCCTTCCACCAACAATCCCCAATATTTATCGCGTTCGCCAAAATTGATTGGCCCATCCATCGCCTGCATTCCTTTTGTTTGAAGCCATGCTTTCGCAGCATCAAAGAGTATGACAGAAGCGGGTTGATCGTGAACGCATTCAAAAAATCCACAGCCTCCGGTTGGCTGATCCGAATCATTGGCGGAATTAAAATCTACGTAAGCAGCTACGCGACCAAGCAACTGACCGGTCTTACTTTTTAAAATCCAACGAATAGCCTCGCCATGTTTATAGAAATTATTCTTATCCGGATTGAATATATTAGAAATATCCTGATCTAAGGGACACACCCAGTTTGTATCATTTTTGTAAATAACACGCGCCACTTCCAAAAATTCCTTTTCCGATTTACTATCCTTTACTTCACACAGCTCCATTGCCTTGCATCATAGTTATTGTTCTAACATTCATCAACCAAATATTTCCCTCATCAAGTTCTGATATTTTTCTAGTAGTACGCGTCTTTTCAATTTCAACGTGGGTGATAGGCAGCCGGACTCTGGCGTCCATTCTTCTGCTACTATTCGCGTACGCTTCAGACTCTGATGCAACTCTAACCCAGCATTAACTTGCTCTACCTTATCTTTATAGTGCTTAATGACTGCAGGGTGTGTTATCAAATCCGCCATCAATGTAGATTTAATCCCTTTCTCCGCACTCCACTTTCTCAATGCCTCCTGGTTTGGTGAGATGAGTGCACTGGCAAATTTCTCTCCCTCTCCAATGACCATTGATTGATCAATAAAGGGAGATTCATTCAACAAGCTTTCAATGCCTTGCGGGGCTACATATTTTCCATTGGAGAGTTTGAATATTTCCTTCTTTCGATCCGTTATTTTTAGAAATTGGTCTTCGATAAGCATTCCCACATCACCCGTGTGAAACCAACCGTCTGCATCCATGACTAACGCGGTAGCTGCCTCATCTTTATAATAGCCAAGCATTACATTAGGTCCTTTACACAATATCTCACCGTCATCTGCAATCTTCAATTGCACCTGGTCAATCAGCGCTCCAACAGTTCCTAATTTAAGAAGTGGCGGTTCTGAACGATTGATGGTAATAATCGGAGAGGTTTCGGTTAGGCCGTACATATTGAGCAGTTTAATTCCAGCCGCCCAAAACACTTTTTCTATTTTAGGAGAAAGTGCTGCCCCTCCTATTCCTATTGATTTAACATTCCCACCTAATGCAAGTCGCCATTTATTAAAAATTATTGCGTTGGCTATTTTAAGTTGGAGTGTATAAAGGAATCCATTTTTATTTCCGGGCTCATACTTCAGTCCAAGATTTAGCGCCCAGAAAAATAATATACGTTTCACACCTGTCAACGTTTCTCCTTTTGCTACGATCCGATCGTATACTTTCTCTAGAATTCTTGGCACTGCACCAAATCCATCCGGTTTTAATTCCTGCAAGTCTTTGGCAATGGTGCTCACGTTTTCGGCATAATAAATACTGCATCCCGAATACTGCGTCTGGTAATTTGCCATTCGCTCTCCCACATGACACAACGGCAAAATACTTAGGTATTTATGTTGAGGTCCAAGTTGAAATACGCCTGCCGCGGCCTTGGCATTGGAAATTAAATTTTTATGCGAGAGCATCACTCCCTTTGAATTACCTGTTGTCCCAGAAGTATAAAGTAGGGTGACCCAATCTTCTGGTTTAATCTTCGATTTAGTATTTTCAATTTCCTGTCGATATTTCTCTTCGTCTTTCTTACCTAATGCTACAACCAATTTCCAATTTGAAACTCCATCCACCTCATCCAAAGAATAGATGGCGCTAAGATTTTGAAGTTTAGGCTGAATGGCCTGCATACTTTCGGCCAATTTCTTATCAGAAACAAAGGCCATTTTAGCTCCTGAATGTGCCAATATCTGTTCATACCCAGCTTTGTCAAGGGTTGCAAAAATAGGAAGATGAATAGCTCCTATTTGAGCCAAACCCATGTCTATAAAATTCCATTCAGGACGGTTATTCGTAATAGTAACTACAACGTCATCTTTGCGAATGCCTAATGAAAGCAATCCCGCACTAATCCAGTATGAGTACTCCACATAATCACGCGAGGAATACTTCACCCAACTACCTTTTGCCTTACCGGCAAGTGCATCTACCTTTTCCGGAAATAATTCCTTGTATTGATCTAATAAATCAAACGTTCTTGTTACCTCCATTGCTTTGTTTAAATAATACGAATAGCTGAAACGGTTGCTGAGTTTTCTTTATAAGCTAGAGTACCGACATAATCCTTTGATGGTGAAAAATCCATAAAGGTCCAATCACCTAGTTCATCAATACCGCGAACAGATTGAAGCTTAAATTCCCCATTCCCACAAGAAAACTCCAGGTTATCCGGAGTGAGCCTCATCCCTTCTCCAATGGCTTTTAGGTAAGCTTCTTTCAACGTCCAGAGCTTAAAGAAACGAGTTGATCGATCTGCGCTATTTCTATTAATATAGATTATTTCGTTGGGTGAGAAATTTTTTTCAATCAGTTCATCAAGATCCTTGAGTGGTCGGATTCTTTCTATGTCGATTCCTACCTCCCCATTTCTAGAGAATGCAAATACACAACAATCTCCGGAATTAGATATATTGAAAAAAAATTGATCATCATTTAAAAGATAAGGCTTTCCCTTTTTATGACGACTCACTTTTAATTCTTCGGTTGAAATTTTTAAATAGTCAGCTATCAATATTCTCACGAGTCCATTACTCAATACATAGCTATCCCTATCTTTTTGAAATTTAAAAAAAGAGGCACCTTTCTTACCTTCAATCGTTAATGCCTCATAACATGGATCGAGTATCATTGGGCTTTGCGCACTAAACGCTCCCCAAAGATGAATATCTCCAGCTTGTAAAACAGGAATTGTTTGCCATGGAAATTTTTCGATAGACCTCCCGGTATCTAATTCCTGTTCGCTCATGTTTCACTATACTAGCACATCAGTGGTCAGCTCTTGAGTAAGTAGTTCAAGAAGCTCTTCTTTATTATCTCTGCAAAATAGGTGGCTTCCATTCACTTTTCTGAAACTAAATTCAGAAGAAGTGTGCTTACTCCATGCTTTGATTTGCTCTTCAGTAAAGACAGAATCATTTATTCCCGCCACAGCTGTTAAGGGGCAACTCAATGGTTCATCTTCATAATATTTGTATTTTTTTCCAAGCAAAATATCGGCACGTAAAGAAGGTAGCATTTCTTCAAAAACTTTCTTGTTCTCAATTACTGATTCCGGTATTTCCAAAGACCGAAGGTGGTCTTTGATTTTGGGGATATTTTTTTCTTTATACACTTCGTCATCATTAATAGCATTTAAAAATTTGAAAGGACTGCTGAGATGGGGTGCTCTCCATCCTCCTACGATAAACTTCGTAGGTATAACTTCCTTTTCTTTTCTTAAATACCTGGAAAGTTCTAATGCAATTCCTGCCCCTGAACTATGGCTATAAAATGCAATGGGACTCGTCAATAAGGGCTCCATGATCTCACTAAGCTTTTTGACAAGCTCAAACACGTCATCATATGGCTTCTCATCCCCTCGCTCCTCTCTGCCGGGGAATTGAATGGCACAAACTTCAATATCTTCAGGAAGCAATTCATGCCAGCTATTAAAGATGGACGCTCCGCCACCAAAATAAGGAAGGCAGAATAATCGCAACCTAGGATTCTCTAATTTTTTGGTTCGAATGATCCATTTGTCCATCTCACTTCGTACTTCCATCGGAGCACTTGAGGTACTTGATTGCCCGGTCAGTTCATCAATAATCTGACTAGCCATCTCTTCCATCGTAGGCCCGCGCATAATCCGCATCATGGAATAATCAACGGATAGATTACTTTGAATCCAGTTACGTATTTGATTTGCCATGAGAGAATCCAATCCATATTTTGTGACCGGTTCAGCAATATCTACTTTGTCAGCCGTTGTGCCGATGACGCGTGCAAAAGTATCTTTTAGTTGAGCCAGCAATATGCCTGCTTGCTCTTCCGGCTTCGCTTCCAACACAGCTGATTTCAAGGCGCCATCACCAGTGCCTCCACCTGCAGCCCCACCTAACTGTTTTTCCCGTACGAGATGCGCAAATCGACTTGAGTTGGCTGAATGAGGGAAGAAACTTCCTATCATTTCCCAATCAGAATCTGTTGCTACCCGCTGAACCGGATTATTAAGTAGCATTTGCTCTAACACGCCTAATGCCTGTTGAAGCGAGAATGCTTTCCAACCTTGCTTGTACAATAGGCCACCTACATTTCCGCTTCGGGCAACAAATCCTACATCTCCGATGACACCCCAGTTGATCGTCATAGCAGGAAGCCCCATTGACCTTCGGTACGATGAAAAATTATCGAGGAAGCTATTTGCTGCAACATAACTTACTTGCCCAGGGTTACCATAGATCGCAGAGATGGAAGAGTATGAAACAAAGTGATCTAATGCCATGGCCTTAGTGGCTTCATGAAGGTGCCAGCAACCAAGAGCTTTAGGTTTAAACACACTCATATATCGTTCCGGAGTAATCTCCGGAATACTCCCATCGTCAAGCACCATCGCAGCATGTTGAACACCAACTAATGGAGGCATCGATTTCTTCATTTCCTCAAAGATCTTCTGCACATCCTTAGAATTAGAAACATCGCCTTTGGCAATCATAACCTTTATGCCTTGGCCTTTCATCCGATCAACGATACTCTTTTCTTCTTCCGTTTTAGGTCCACTTCTGCTCATTAAAACCAAGTGCTTGGCTCCTTTAGTAGTCATCCAATTTGCTACTGAAAGACCAAAACCTGAAGCGCCTCCGGTGATTAAATACGTTCCGTTTTCTTTGAAGATGATCTTTTCGGGGGGCGCGATTTTAACTTCTGCTTCCATCGATACAATGATTTTCCCGATATGCCTCGCTCCTGCCATATATTGAAATGCATCGGAGAGTTTGGACACTGGAAATACTTTTACCGGATGCGCTGGATATTTGTTGTTTACAAAAAAGTCAATTGACTCTTGGAAAAGCCGGCCACCAAATTTTTCTTTCTGCTTAAAGAGTCGATCTACGTCAACCCCAAAATAAGTAAGGTTGTTACCAAAAGGTTGAAGGCCTAACTTGCTATTTCTATAAATGTCTGTCTTGCCTATCTCCACAAAACGTCCATAGGGTGCGAGACATCGTACACTTTTATATATCGCCTCACCTGAAAGTGAATTTAGCACAACGTCTACCCCACGACCATGCGTCTTTTCCATTATTTTATCTGCGAAATCAAGCGTTCTAGAACTCATAATGTTTCCGGGCTTGACGCCAAGACTTTCAATATATGCCCTCTTATCTGCACTACTGACGGTTGCAAAAACTTCTGCCCCAATCGTATTGGCAATATGTATCGCTGCGATTCCTACACCTCCGGCCGCTGCATGGATAAGCACTGTTTCACCTTTCTCAAGTCGGCAATGATGAACTAATGAGAAATAAGCAGTGGTATAAACTACAGGTAAACTGGCCGCTTCGTACCAACTAATATGCGTGGGCTTTTTCACAACGTGGCTAGCTTTGGGATACGCGAACCCTCCCAGACATGAAGGCGCGGTGGCCATTACCTCATCACCCACTTTTATATCTTTTACCGCTGTTCCTACCTTAGAAACGATTCCGGCACATTCCAGCCCGAATGTTCGACCAAATAACCCACCTTCTACAGCTGCGTCAGAAAGTAAGCCCATCGCAATCATGATATCTCTAAAGTTAAGAGCTGATGCTTTCACTCGTATTTCAACTTCGTCAACGTCAGGAGTTCTTCTTTCTGTTTCACGAAGCGTGAGGTTATCTAACACACCATATTCAGACATGCTCGCGCTATACGATGAGCCTTCTGCTGATACTATTTTCATTGCTTGCGAAGCAATTTTATCTGTTGAAATTCTTTCTAGTCTATTGATATATCTTCGCTTTCCACGGAAGGCTATCTCATCTGCAACTTCGGGACTAAAGATCTCTTCAATAAACATATCGATCTCCTCCTTTTTGAAAGGTGAACTAAAATCGACCAGGCTCGTATGGAAAAGAGGGAATTCATTCACCACAACACGACTTACGCCCCGTAATCCTGTTTGAGATAAGTTAATTGTTTTGGGTGTGCCTCCTACATTTTGAGCACCACTGGAAAGAATCCAAATAGCTGGTTTCTTGTCATAGTTTGTCTTATTTAACTTTCTCATGATATTCATGAGCATGATGGAAGATCGTTCTTCTGCTTGGAGTAAGCTTTCCTCATTAATCTGATCATTGCTTACTGAATCCAGCCCCCAACCATATATAATCCCCTGAAAAGTTCCTTTTTCAGAAATTGAATCAATGAGTTGATCAACTTCTTCTTGCAGCATCGAATTAATCTCAAATTGCTTTTCCGCAAGTTTCTTAAAACTTTTACCTATCGTGACGACCGTGCAAGATTTGTTGTTTTTTGTTAACTGTGAGTTAATGACGTCAGTTATTCCACCACGATCAGCAAAAATAAGCCAATCAGCAGGAGCGCTTTTGGCAAGATTCTCTTTGGCGATGACAGATAAATCGATTCTCGGTGCCTTCGCTACAATTACACTTTGACAGGAGAACTCATTCTTTTCAAAATCACTTGCTACGAAAACATCGGTGTAGTTATTCTTCTTTAAAACATTTTTCCATATTTCAGGGTTCATAGTCGCATGATGAGGTCGGATATCTGTATCCTCAAAAAGCCACCATCCTTCCGTCATCCCAAAAATAAAATCCAAATAGACAGGTGAGTTGGTTACCTCCAGCATGGTGAGTACACCTTCTGTAGCTAGTAATTTTTGCACATTACCAAGCGTAACACTTAGGTTACGGGTAGCATGTATTACATCAGATGCGATGATCAAATCATAGGAATTCGGATCAAATCCTTGTTCAAGAGGATCTTTCTCGATATCTAAAACTTTATATTTTACAAAAGGGTATCTCGCGAAACGTTGTTGCGCTTTGAGCATGAACATATGCGAAACATCTGTAAAGACATACTCTGTTCTGTCTGCAGGAAGTAATGGAAGGATTGCCTGAGTCATACCTCCAGTGCCTGCTCCCACTTCTAAAATTCTGAGCGTCTGATCCTCGGGTAAACCCTTTATCAATTCTGTAATCACTCGACCGGCTAGATCATTATATTTCTTGAAGGCAAATCCTTCCACATAATATTTTACGATCGCATCCCATTTATCTTCCGGAAATATTAATTGGATCGGATCAACCGTTCCCCTTAGTACACCTGCTATCTCTGGACCACAACGTCCTAATAAAGTTGATTCATGATGGAATTGAGGAAATCGCTTATTCAAGTCATTCATCCAAATTCGAACATCTCTGAATTCCGGAACTTTAATAACCTGGTAATTTTCATTCTCGCCTATTAAAAAGCCGGCATTTTTCATGAGATGGAACATGTGCTTGAAAAGGCGATAATGCTCTTTAATCACGCCTAATTCCTTGGCCAATGTGGCTACCGACAGCGAACTTCCAATCTTAAATGCCATTCCCATTTCCTGAAGAGAATTGCAGATATATCCTAATGTCAGCTGATATTGCTCAGGCTCATATTGCCCATAATATTCATTTTGCTCTGGTCGACTGCTAATTTCCCTTATTACTTCAAGAATACCTGATTGAATGGAAGAGAATGAAGAAAGATAATTACCAGGGTTGCGCAGCAATTCTTGGTCTAACCGAGATTTCATGTTCCAGTTGTACTCATAAAACCATTTATCCTTCTCTCCACCAGATTCTCCTCTCGAACCTTTGAGATATTGAGATTTAAATCCATGAAACTCTGCTACTAAACTTCCATCTTCATTAAATATCCAAAGTTCCCCTAGTGCGTATTCATCTGTCCATTCTCTTAATTTTCCATGAACGATCAATTTATATGAAGTGGGCTTTGTATAAAATTTTATTTTATCGATGTGACGCGGCACATAAACACCCATTTTTTTACTTACATCATCCCGTTCATTGAATATTCCAAATACAGTTTGGAAACAACTATCTAAAACACCGGGATGAATATTGAACTGGAAGAATTCAGATCTGATACTGTCGTGCACTTCAATTTCACTGATAGATTCCCAATGCCCATCACTCCGCCAAAGCTTTTTGATGGCACGAAAACTAGGTCCTAAATACAAACCGCTTTCTAGTAACTCATCGTGCATGGGCTTAACAGGAACCGGTATATTAGCTCGGCTCCTTACTGCTTTCAAATCAACGGGAATAGAAATAAATTTATCACCAATGTGATTCATTTTTCCATTTGAACTCATGATCCATTGAGCATCCTTATTCCGTGACTTTGTGTAAATGAAATAATCTCCACCATCTGCGGAAATATCCATTTGAATGTGTGGAGGTTCACCGGAATCCGGTAAGAATAGAGCTGATGAAAAATTAATATCCTCCAGAAATCCGAATTTTTCTCCGAATGATGCAAGCGCGGCACCTATTGACACATCAACGTGGCCCGCACCAGGGAAAACAATAGGACCTTGAACTTTATGATCTTCAATGTACGGATAGGTTCGTTTGTCTAAAGTAATATCCCATAAAATATTACTACGCTCTCTGGCCGAATCAGTCTTACGTGTAAGATGTGGATGGTTATTCTCAATCGTACCTAGTCTAGTCCGCTTTCCTTCATCGGTTTCTATCCAATAGGATTCTTTTTGCCAAGGATATTTTGGAAGCGATGAAACATTGTTTTCGGTTCCGTAAAATAATTTCCAATCAACCAAACAGCCCCACGTGTGAAGTGCCGCTACAGAGGATAGAAAAATGCGTCTCTCATCTTCTTTTCTTCTTAAAGAAGGAACGACTAAACCTTTCTTCTTTTTGATTGTTAATAGATCATTAATGCCGATGGCATGAATCGGATGTGGTCCTAATTCAATGAAGGTATCAAAGCCATCATTCATTTGCGCTTCAATCGCAGAAGTGAAGTAAACCGGTTCACGAACATTACGGAACCAATACATTGGATTTAATTCTTCACCCTTTACTTCTTTACCTTCTACGGTAGAATAAAATGGAATTGTTGTTGCGGTTGTTTTGAACGCTCCCAAGGAAGCCAATAATTCTTCTTTAAGCGGCTCCATATGGTGACTATGAAATGGAACGTTCACTTCCAACAATCGATGAAAAACATCCTTCTTGTTTAACTCTTCTGCAATTTCAAGAATGGCATCGGTATCTCCAGAAAGTGCTACCATTGATGGTCCATTGACAGCACCCATCGATACACGGTGCTCTTTACCCACCAGTAATTTACTCACTGCTTCTACCGGCAACCCTACTGCTAGCATTTTACCTTTATCTGTAGCTTTATACTGTACGCGGCTTCTATGAAAAATTAACAATACCGCTTGTTCCAAAGTCAAAGCCCCCGAAACATATCCTGCCGCTACTTCTCCAATACTATGCCCTACAACAGCTCCCGGTACAATTCCCATTGCCTTCCACATTTCATACAAGCCAATTTGAATGGCAAATATTGCGGGCTGAGCAATATTAGTTTCGCTTATGCGTGAAGAAGCACCGTCTCTAGCTAACTCTTCAACCAGCGACCATCCACCGGTATGAAAAGATAACATCTTATCTAACTTAGTGATCGTATCTCTGAACAATGGTTCTTGTTCATAAAGTTGTCTACCCATTCCCCACCATTGAGGACCTTGTCCCGAGAAGATAAATACTATTTTGTTTTTTATTTCGTTCGCTTTCCCCTCAGCAATTCCGGTAACGGTCTCACCATTTAAATAGACTTGCAAACTTTTGGCTAATTCCTCTTTTGATCCGGCCACAATTGCCAATCGAATATCGTGATGAGTGCTTCGTAATGCCGAGGAATAACAGATGTCTGAAAAGCTTGTTTTGTTACTATCATCATTCAAGAATTCAATATAAGAACCCGCCAATGATTTGAGCGCTTCCTGATGCCTGGCGGAAATCGTACAAATTTGTAACCCTAACTTTTTGCTTCTGAATTTCGCCTTCTCTTTATAACCTTCAAGAACTACGTGTGCATTTGAACCTCCAAAGCCAAAAGAATTTACACCTCCGAAACGTGGGCTACCATTCTCCTTCCATGGTATGCTCTCTGTAGGGACCTTCAGTTTCAAATCATCAAAAGCAATATTGGGGTTTCCTTTTTTAAAGTGAATGTTAGGCGGTATTACTTCGTTTTTTAGAGCTAGTGCTAGCTTAGCAATTCCAGCAACACCAGACGCTGGCTCTAAATGCCCAATATTTGATTTTACTGAGCCAACATAACACTCATCTTGCCGGTTTGAGCCACCAATAACCTTCCCGATTGAATTGCTTTCAATAGGGTCACCTACAAAAGTACCGGTACCATGTGCTTCTACAAAAGTAACTTTATGTGGATCTACACCTGCGTCTTTGTACGCTTCGAAAAGCAATTCTTGTTGAGCAATTGGGTTAGGGACAGAAATACCTTTCGTGGCACCATCCTGATTTACAGCTGTTCCCCGGATGACTGCGTAAATATTATCGTTGTCTTTTTCAGCTTGTGAAAGTGGTTTAATAATAATAAGCCCTGCCCCCTCACTCCTGATATAGCCGTTACCACGTTCGTCAAATGAAAAACAATTTCCTTCCGGAGATAAGAAACCTCCCTTACTAAAACCCATTTGTGGTTCGGGCTTTAAAATTGAGTTTACTCCACCTGCAAATGCTAAATCTGCGTCACCTTCCCAAATTGCACGGCACGCCATATGAACCGCGTAAAGAGAAGAAGAACAGGCGGTATCTACGGCAAGGCTTGGCCCCTTAAGATTATAGGAATAAGACACCCTAGTCGCAGCCAAACACAATGCAGATCCTACGTTCGTATGGGCTCCAATATTCACTCTTTCACTCGGAGAGTTTTGTATATCTCCATAGTCATGAGAGGAAATCCCTACCATAACAGCAGTCCGCGAACCATCCAAATCATTTAATCTTAACCCAGCATCCTGCACTGCCTCATAAGAGACCTCTAGCACCATTCTCTGCTGTGGATCCATGCGAGAAGCTTCCATGGGTGAAATACCAAAAAAGCCAGCGTCAAATTTGTCTACCTCTGTTATAAATCCACCTCGATTGACATTGATCTTGCCAGCTCTTCTGAATTCCGGAGCAAACATGGCCTTCCAATCCCATCGATCTGGGGGGATTTCACCTAATGCATCGCCTTTTCCAATTAATAACTCCCAGAATTCCTCGGGGGAATTAGTATTACCAGGAAACCTACACCCTATTCCAATAATTGCCAACGGCTCTCTATTTCTCTTCATGCGCGAAATCATAATATTCTCTTTCTTTAATTACTTTTTGGACTAATTCGAACCACAAACACCCATTGATGCACTTTTACTTACTAATATAAAAAAGAAAACTTATTCAACTTGTAAGGTTTCATGTTTTTAATTTACGCTAATACAATTTTCTCCAATATAATAATCTTTTAATCAATCAATTCTAGCGCTTAATTTTATTAAGTTCACTATAATTTAGTAGACTATTCATAATTATGACATTAGCGATTACAAGTTAATACATCATAGACTTTCCTAATCTCAACTGTCCACAACAACAGAATCAAAATTGAATGGGCAGAATTGTAATATTAAGAACTTTTTTATTTCGCAGTAAGTGTTTTCAACAATATCAAGTAATTTACTTCATTATCATTCTAAATACATTCGACATCTAAGCGATAGTGCCCATACCACCTCACCTTCGATTTCAAAATGAGGAGCCCACATGGGGCGAATTTTGGCTAATACAATCGATATTATAAAGACTGCGTCCCATTAAAGTAATTCTTCAATGTCACCTTCAATAATTTTACCTGCTTCTGAACATTGGGGCGCAAAAATTCACTTACGTTCATTTAAAGCGACAGAGGCGCAATCAGGTGATTATTGTAGCACTGAGTTGGCGCGTGTTTGCAACGCGTGCACAATGTTAGGGTACAGTCCTATGAAGGAAAACTAACAACAAAAATTGCTATCAATTCTTCAATTCCACTTTTGTGTTGAGTGGAGTTACTTTGGGTCCTTTCACATAGCGCTCTAACCAAGTATCCATTTCCCATAACATGTGCATGACCGATTCTTTGCCTCTGTAACCATGACTTTCATTGGGCAATAATACGAATCTGGCTGTGCCACCATGTCCTTTGATGGCATTGTACATTCGCTCTGTTTGAATTGGAAAAGTCCCTGTATTATTATCAGCTTCACCATGAATCATCAGAATAGGCTCATTGATTTTGTCGGCATATGAAAAGGGTGACATTTCATAATACACTTGTGGTGCCTGCCAGTACGTGCGTTCTTCTGCTTGAAATCCAAAGGGAGTAAGTGTGCGATTGTAGGCTCCACTTCGTGCAATTCCGGCTTTGAATAAATCTGAATGGGCTAACAAATTGCCAGTCATAAATGCTCCATAGCTATGACCTCCGGCTGCCACACGAGTAGGATCAACAACACCCAGTGAAGCGCCATAATCGATAGCCGCTTTAGCACTCGAAACCAATTGCTGAATGTAGGTATCATTTGGTTCCTTCTCTCCTTCTCCTACTATTGGGATGGATGCATTATCCAAAATCGCATAACCTCGCAACACCCAATAAATAGCAGTACCCCAACTTAAACGTGTAAATGTGTAGGGTGAGCCTTTCATCTGACCTGCGTTGCTCTTAGACTTAAACTCTGCAGGATAGGCCCAAAAGAAAGTAGGCAATGGCCCATCTTCTTTTTTATAACCGGGAGGTAAATAAAGATCAGCCGTAAGTTCAACGCCATCTGCACGCTTATATTTCAGCACCTGTTTTTTAACGTCCTTCAACTGTGGATACGGATGTGGAAATGCGGTAAGCGGTTGCACGCTTTTCGAACCGATGGTTCGCGCATAGTAGTTAGGGTTTTCAGTCTGCGATTCGCGTGATGTAACAAAGGTTCCTTTCTTAACATCTAACATGGCCACCATAGTCTCGTAGTAGGGAGCTTCACTGCGCCATTGTCGGCTCACTTTTCCGGTTGCTAAATCGATCTTATCCAAAAATGGCCGATCACCTTCCTGTGAAGCTCCATTACCATCGAGGTAAGCGGCATTGTTATTGATCAACATGACCGGTCTGCCATATGCATTGGTCGTAGTTACCACATCTCCGGGATCAGCATAAACATCTTCCGATGAAAAATCAAAAATGGTTTTCTTTGATGCTGGATTGGAAGGGTCAATTTGATACACGCGCTGCTTCCGATCAGACCACCAGCTTTCATACACCCAAGCTATTTTATCAGTACCCCAAGTGATGCCACCATACCGTAGTGGCAAACTCACCATTTCCGAAGGTGCATTCGTAAAAGGTGCTGACCATTGAAAAAGCTTATCGCGTACATCTGCTTTTACTTTCGGGTCTCCCCCATCTTGTGCTTCTGCCCAATAGAGAGTAGCCGGAACATCATTTCTCCAATTATGACTCCGTGGACCTTTTATAGATGCACTAAAACCAAGTGGAATGTTATCAGCGAGAGGAATGGTTGTGACGTGCTTTACCAAGGTGCCAGCGGTGGTCACCACATCAACGGATTGTGGAAACAAACCTGCGGGAACTAAATAGGAATATGGGCGTTGAATTTCTTTGGTAAGAATAAAACGCGCATCGGGCGATGGCGATTGACTCAAATAAAT
>JANPBK010000030.1:0-7394 GCA_031430395.1 Cyclobacteriaceae bacterium | reverse complement strand
CGTTAATTTTAGGAACAAGACCAATTGTGCTCTCTCTTTTCAAAATATTTTTTCCGTGTTCCCAATTTCCTTCTTGCGATACACCGTAATATTCATGCACAGTATCATAATCTTTTCCCAGTAGGGTACTCAATTCCTCATAAGTCCAGGCATAAAACTTCCCTTCCTCACCCTCACTGTCGGCATCCAACGCGGAGTAGAAGCCTCCCTCTGGAGCAGTCATTTCTCTTTCTAACCACTGGATCGTTTCAAAGACAATCCGTTTATAGAGTTCGTCTTTTGATAAAGCGTATGCTTCGGAGTATACACTAATAAGCTGTGCATTGTCGTAGAGCATTTTTTCAAAATGAGGGGCAAACCATTGCCCATCTACTGAATAGCGCGCGAAGCCCCCACCAATTTGGTCATAAATTCCACCTGCTGCGATTTTTTGCAACGTCAAATGAAGCATCTGTGATGCTTTTTTATCTTTGGTGATGTGATGATAGCGAGCCAAGAAGAGCCATAATGAGGGCATAATGAATTTAGGCGCTTTATCGATACCGCCAAAAGTGAAATCAAATCGATCTACTACTTCAGCAAACATTTTATCCAGCATTTCTAACTTAGGAGAATGTGGACTGCTGGGTTTTTTAAATCGCTGCAACTCGGATATGGCTAAATGTGCTCGTAAGTCTTTAGCAGATTCTTCTATTTCGTTTCGTTTTTCTTTAAAGGATTTGGCAATTTGAAGGAGAAGTTGTGCCCAATTTTTGGGTGGAAAATACGTGCCACCGAAAAATGGATTTTGTTCGGGCGTCAGAAAGACGTTCAGGGGCCATCCGCCATTCTGCTTCATAGCTTGTACGGCCTCCATGTATACCTGATCGATATCCGGTCGCTCTTCTCTATCTAACTTAATGCACACAAAATGCTCATTCATGAGTTGAGCTATATCATCGTTCTCGAAGCTTTGATGGGCCATTACATGGCACCAATGGCAAGAGGAATATCCGATACTTAATAAGATCGGCTTGTCTTCATTTTTAGCTTTCTGAAGTGCTTCATCTCCCCATTCAAACCAATCTACCGGGTTATTGGCGTGTTGCAAGAGATAGGGAGAAGTGGAGTTGATTAGTCTATTGGGCCTTGAGGAATTAGTCATTAATACACGGTAATTTATAAGCCGCACTTCTTAAAATGATATCATAAAAAATGCCACGCTTTTGGCGTGGCATCAAAGTTCTTATTTCAAGTCGATTAATAATCTCTGTTGAAATCGCCCCTGCGGAAACCACCGCCACCGCCACCACGGTTGCCACCGCGGCTACCACCACCACCGCTACCTTCTTCGCGTGGGCGAGCCTCGTTTACAACAAGGTTTTTGCCCATGAAATCAGCACCGTTGAGTTCATTGATAGCATTCTTTCCGGCTGTGTCGTCAGCCATTTCTACGAATCCAAAGCCACGGCTGCGCTGTGTTACTTTGTCCATGATAATTTTCGCAGAGCTTACTTCACCGTACTCGGAGAATAACTGCTTCATTTGTTCCTCGGTTGCCTTCCAGGGAATGTTGGCTACATAAATGTTCATTTGTGTTTTTGAAATTAAGTGATAAAATGTTGTTGCTAAATCAATAAGGCCGGACCGACAATAAACTCACTAGGTGGGATACTTTCTGGTAGGTTTTACTTCATTAACTCTCAAATATAGGTATTTATTCAAAACAAATACAAATAAATGAACAAGCGAATCTTTCAAAATTATGCCAAAAAACAGCTTTTAGCTACCAAATACAATCGTTTAAAATGCCCAATTAGAGATATTGAGCATTTTGTCCTATGAATTTCTTCAGTGCGTCTGTGGCTGTTGCCCTCACCTTATTTTGAAAGAAGCTTGACCACCCAAGGCATGTTCCTGCTATGCCTATTGCCATTCTTGTCCACTTCCATAGATCAAAATGGTCAGTGTGCCTGATAATCAATCCGTCCTTGAATTCAAAAGAAGCATCAATTTCATTGATTACTTTCCGGTTGGTCTTTGAAAACGTATAGGTTGCCACCCAGTGAGCGGAACCTTTTATGCCATCGGCTTTGATATGACTAAAGGTGATAAGTAGATCCTTACTTCTGGATAGGAGCATGTGCCACATCGCTTTGGCTTCTTTGTTCTTTAGGTTTTGAAATACAGGATCGTTGAAAACCACTTCATCATGATAGCAACTTTGCATGGCGATCCAGTCCTTTCCTTGAAATGAGGAATAGAATTTTTCAATCAGTTGTTCTTGTGGGTTCATAAATTTCCATTGGTGGATGACAACATCCGTTTATTCAAACAATATTTTTCAAAAGGAGAATTATCAATTACATTGTCATGGTTCAACTTCCCTTAAAACTATGAAAATTATACTATTCGTTGTCGGGTGCTTGTTTATAGCAAATAGATCAGTGGCGCAATCCTTTAATAATTTGCCGGTAACTACTCAAAAGCCGCCACTTCATGGGAAACATTGGATGGCAATTACCGGAAAACCCTTGGCTGCAACCGCAGGAGCTATGATCTTCAGTAAAGGAGGTAATGCCATAGACGCTTCCTGTGCGATGTTGGCAGCTACCTGCACCATGTGGGATGTTCTTAGCTGGGGTGGTGAAACACAGGCATTAATCTACAATCCTAAAACAAAAAAAGTAATTGCTATCAACGCACTGGGAGTTGCACCAACAGGTGCTACGGCTGATTTTTTTAAAGGCAAAGGGATGAATTACCCTCCTCAGTATGGTCCGCTCGCAGCGGTAACACCAGGTACTCCGGGTGGCTTGATGACTATGCTGGCAGAATATGGAACATTGAGCTTGAAAGAGGTTCTCGCTCCCGCTATGCAGTTATGCGAAGGCTATCCAATTGAAGCGCAGACTGCTAATAGTTTTGAACGCGAGAAAGAAAGATTGAAACAATGGCCATACTCCAAAGCTGTTTTCCTTCCTCACCTGGGAGAAAAAAGAGAAGCGCCTGTAGCGGGAGAAATATTTGTGCAAAAGGATTTATTGGCTTCGCTTCAAAAATTGGTGGACACAGAACAACTGGCTTTGAAAAAGGGGAAAAGCCGTAAAGAAGCCATCTATGCTGCCTATGAAAGATTTTACAAAGGAGATATTGGAAAGGAATACGCACGTGGCTGTCAGGAACAAGGTGGATTGATTACTGAACAAGATCTTGCTAACTGGAAAGTGATTCAAGAGGAACCGTTGATGGTTAATTACAAAGGCATTGACGTGTATAAAATGCAACAGTGGACACAAGGCCCCATGATGTTACAAGCACTGAATATGTTGGAGAACATCGATTTGAAGTCAATGGGTTTCAATTCAGCAAAATACATTCACACGTTGTATCAAGTGATGAACCTGACGTTTGCCGATAGGGATTTTTATTATGGGGATCCCAGCTTCGCACCGGAAGAACCCATCAAAGGTCTACTCTCCAAAGAATATGCAAAAGAAAGGGTGAAGGCCATCAACTGGGAGCGTAACGATCCGAAGGCTTCACCCGGTGATCCGTACCCTTTTGAGGGAAAAGTAAATCCCTACAAAGATTATCTGAAAGAATGGGGGGTGGCTTCGGCTGAAATATTTACAGGGCCCATTACAGAAGAATACTTAGATCACCTTCTCATTGGAACTACTTCGGTAGAGGCTGCTGACAAAGAGGGATGGGTGGTGAGCATCACGCCAAGTGGTGGCTGGAACCCAGCTACCATTGCAGGGAAAACGGGTATGGGCATGAGCCAGCGCATGCAAAGCTTTGTAACCAATCCGAAGGAAAATCCTTTTAATGTGGTAGAGCCAGGTAAGCGCCCCCGTGTTACGCTAACGCCTACACTTGCGTTGAAAGATGGTAAACCATTTCTTTCTTTTGCTGTGCAGGGTGCCGATTCACAAGATCAAAATCTCCTTCAATTCTTTTTGGATGTAGTGGAGTTTGGCATGACGGTGCAAGAGGCAACCGAAGCACCTAACATCAATACGGATCAACTGCGGCTTTCTCTTGGCGGGGAAGATCGTGCACCCAAAGCAGGGAATATTTTATTGCATGACACTACTCCACCTTACGTTCGAAAGGAGTTGCAAAGCATGGGCTACCGCATGCGCTTTGACGATCGTACCAGTGGTCCTATTAATGCGATTTGGTTTGATTGGCAGCATGGAAGTTTTTGGGGAGGAAGTAGCAACCATGGGGAGGATTACGGGATTGGGTGGTAGTGTTTTAATAACCGAACTCCTATTCAATGAATCTTTCAGAAATAGAAAAGGAAGTGAATAGTTTTTTTTGACACATCATTCATTTGCTGAATTCGTCATTATGACAATTGTATTTGATGGATTTACAATATTAAAAACCCAAGGCGAAAAGATTAAAGAAGAGTGCCGTCTCGTCAATCAATTGGAGATGTTTCGACAATCAGAAGCAAAATAGCTACTGGCAAATGAAATGGGGCTGTCTTCAGGAATCAGAAGACAGCCCCATGAAATATTGATGAATGGATTAATAGGCTCGATCTACTGACCCGGATCCGTAAACTTTCTTTGTTAAATTCTTTGTATTGCCTTTATGTTTTAAGATGCCGCTTCCCAACACCGTAGCCTCCAGACTATTCGTTACATTCAGTTCGCAGCTACCAGATCCACTCATTTTCACTTTCGCATTTTCTATTTCGCATGTAAAAGCATTTACGTTACCGCTGCCACTCATAGCAACATCGTTGGCGGTTGCGTAGCCTTTCAAGGTAATACTGCCTGATCCGCTCACCTCTGATTTCACGTTGTTACCTTTAATATCCAAATCAATACTGCCACTACCAGCAACGCCCAAACTTAAATAGTCTGATGCAATTGAGTTTTCTGAAATAATTTTACCATTTCCATTCACTTGTAGTTCACTAATATTTTTCATGCTGACCATCAATTTCATGTTTGGCTTTAGTTTGATGTCATCAATCTTTGCCCAAATACTTTTATTTGGGTTATCAGGCTTTCTTTCTACGCTAATCATCAGCACTCCATTTTCTACTTTAATAGTCGTCAATTCATAGATTTCAGTTAAGGCTTCTACGTTCACTTCTTGCTTATTCGTTTGCTTGAGGTAGACGGAATAGTTGGAGTTCACATAAATGCTTTTAAACTCTGGCAATTCGAGATTTTTTTTTGTGGTTTGTGCAAAAGTCAAGGAAGCAATAGACAAAAGAATGAGGGAGATCAAAATGATCACGAACAAGGAATTGATTCTTCTCATGGATAGTTTTAATTGAATTGCTGTAAAGTGCATTACTGGATTCATATTAGTTGAATTAGTTTCGATAAAGTTACTAATGAAACGATAAAATGCGGTAGATAGAGACGAAAATTAGTTATGTCTACCTACCGGGCTTCTTATTCTTAAAAATACTCCGGAATATCAATATAAAGGCAAAAAGTCCAATGCAAAGCATCAACAAAACCCCAGGACTCACTAATTTGACTGCATGCATTTTGTTAATTATAACCGTATCCTTACCTGAAATCTAACATCATTTCTTGTATTTCCCAAGATGGTCTCACCTCCAGAGCCAATACTATCCCGATCCGAGTAATGCGTCTGTGCCCATCGAACCCAAAAATCAATTTTTTCAGTTAACCGATATTGAAGTAAGAGGAAATGACGCACGCCTTTACCATTGTAGGCAGGAAATGAAAAGGCCAGCCAGACATCGTGCTCATAAACATAGATACGATTATCAAAGTCATCCGTATCAAATACAACGAATCGCCCCGACATCGAAAACTTACGCCAATCAAAAGAGGCATCTTGCATGATAGCCATTCCTTGTGTGGTCTTTCCGGCCAGTTGAAATGAACTAAACTGTACCCGACTTTTAAAGGTGAGTTGTGGATTGGCGGCATAGTCAATGTTTACCCAATAATTCCTACGTACACCGGGTTCTGTTAAATATAAATTAACATCTGCATAAGAATTTCGTTGCTTACCTTCTTCTCTTGCTTGAAGATAAATATAAATCGTTTTGGAAGGCCGATAGTTAAAACGCAGTAACCACTCACTACCCTCTGAAGGCGCGTAGCTTCGGTATTTCAGCCAGGGAAATTGAAACAAATCGGTATATCCTGAAATTGAATATTTTTTGTTGAATGAATATTTCCACCCCCAGTATAAACCTGATTCATTTTGTGGAATAGAGTTTTCGGCCAGCGCATTGCTATAAAAGCTGTAGAAATTTTTATCATATTTTCGATACAGTAGAGAGATATCTAATTTTGGAGTTAGGCTTGCTAAAGCACCAACAACAATAGCAGTGCCTTGCTGAAGCGTTTTTACATACTCGCTAAAAAAGGTCACATTGCTGAAGGAGTAATTTAAAAACACGCCTACGTTCGTATTTTCATTACCGGTAAACAAGAATTGATTGTACAGAGTTGGATTTCTGCGGAGGGGAATATCAAATTGTGTACGGTGTAGAAGTATTCCTGCATCAATCGTTTGGTTTTTATAGTTTGCAACAACTGCCAAATTTGTTTCTAAAATTGCATTGCGATTTGCTAGCTCCGCAGGGGTTCGGTGTAAACCCGTAAAGTTGAAGGACGAAACACTGCTTTCCGTAGAATCCTGCTGTAGATTTCCATCTCGTCCGCGGGAGGAGGCCATCGTGTGGATGGTCAGGTTTCTTGCTGCTTGATAAGATATCGCTGCACCCCGAAAATAACCGGCTTCATAAATAGAAGTGTATGGGAGAAATCCCAAATTACTTCTTCTGACAGTGGTAACGGCTTCCCCATTTTTGCCAATGCCAAAGGCAGAACCTAACGCAACGCCTTGCCCAAATTGTGCTTGATAATCACCCACAATCAGGTTTTTAATTTTTCCTTTGTTTAAGACTTGCGCATGGAAGGAGATGAAGTCAAACCCGTAATATTTTTTACTTGGATCAAACGCGATCTTTTCACCCGCATCTTTTTTTAGGGTAAAGCCAACGCTAAAGTCACCAGGCTTACTCGTACGGAAGCGGGCATAAAAACTCCCTGAAGGTCCTTCATATCGGTTGCTGCTATCTGCTTTTTCTGTGTATCCACGTTGCGTTTCCAAGGTTGTGGAATAGCGTAGCATCAAATAATTATTTTTTTCGTTTGCAATTCTTTTGAAAATATCTTTAGTAAGAGTGGTACTTACATCTTCAACCGTTACAAAGGGCATAAGTTTTAAGAACGTTTCTTTTGAGAATCCCTCCATATTTTGAAGTTCGTAAACAGACAGAAACGGTCCTACTTCCTTTCGATACAATAGAATAGATTGTATCTGCTGTATTGTTAAAATGTAGAGTGATCGTAATTGTTCATCAGTCACTTGATTTAGATCAAATGGATTAGAAA
>JANPBK010000029.1:0-21400 GCA_031430395.1 Cyclobacteriaceae bacterium | reverse complement strand
CTTTGGCCTTCGGAACACCGGGCATCAACCGGATAAAATCGATAACAAATTCACTGTTAGAGTGTGCGATCATGGCCAGATTTGAATAGATTCCTTCAGCAATTTCTTCTGAAAGCTCAATGTTTATCTGGTTTTGAGGTGGGGTTATTTTTTCGTCAGCCATAAGACTTCATTTAAAGATTGATCGATTTGAATATCTGAAAATCAGTAGGAGTTGAAATGAAAAGTGCGAATGAAATCACTCGCACTTTTCAAATTATTGCATATCGAAATTAGTCAGCTAATTCCTTTTCTTTCGTTTTCCGTTCAGGAGCATCCATTAATCGTTGATATTCTTCTTCAGAACCTACGATCATATCATTAAATCTACGCTGACCGGTACCGGCAGGAATCAAGTGACCTACAATCACATTCTCTTTCAAGCCCATCAATTGATCAGCCTTACCTCGGATAGCTGCTTCACTCAATACCTTAGTAGTTTCCTGGAAAGAAGCCGCTGAAAGCCAACTTTCTGTTTTCAAAGAAGCCTGTGTGATCCCCTGTAACGTAGGACGAGACACCGCTGATAATGCATCGCGCACTTCCACTACGCGCATATCTTTTCTCTTCAATGAAGAATTCTCATCTCTAAATTCGCGAGGTGAAATAATCTGACCTACTTTAAATCGGTTAGAATCTCCTCCATCCATTACTACTTTCTTATCAAGTATCAAATCGTTTTCCTCACGGAATTCAAATTTATCAACGTACTCCCCAGGTAAGAAGGTCGTATCTCCAGAATCAATGATCTCCACTTTTTGCATCATCTGACTTACGATACACTCAATGTGTTTATCGTTGATCTTCACACCTTGCAAGCGATACACTTCTTGAATTTCATTCACAAGGTATTCTTGCACGGCTGTCGGTCCTTTGATCGACAAGATATCAGAAGGGGTAATAGCACCATCAGATAAAGGCTGGCCTGCTTTTACAAAGTCATTGTCTTGCACTAAAATGTGTTTGGACAACGGTACTAAGTAACGTTTTTGCACTCCATCTTTTGATTCAATAAAAATCTCGCGATTACCACGTTTGATGCCCCCATAAGTAACAACTCCGTCAATCTCACTCACCACCGCTGGGTTCGAAGGATTACGAGCTTCAAACAATTCAGTTACACGTGGAAGACCTCCTGTGATATCTCTTGATTTACCCATTGTACGAGGGATCTTGGCCATCACTTGTCCAGCTTTGATCTTCTCGCCTGCATCCACTGCTAAGTGAGCTCCTACTGGCATGTTATACCCTTTTGAATCTGACTTACCCTTTACAATAACAGACGGATTTTTAGTCTTATCACGTGTATCAGTAATCACCTTCTCGCGGTGACCTGTTTGCTCGTCAGATTCTTCTTTAAATGTAATTCCTTCGATGATTGCTTCGTATTCGATCTCACCGTCAAACTCAGAAAGAATGACCGCATTGTAAGGATCCCAATAGCAAAGCTCTGCTCCCTTTTCAACTTTCTGTCCGTCTTTAATTTTCAAGTAAGCACCATACGGAACGTTGTTTGAAATTAACACACGCTTCTCTTCATCCAATATCCGGATCTCACCAGTGCGTCCCATCACCACCTTCACTTTATTATCATCTTTATCAGCCGTATCAACAGTGCGGATTGCTTCAAATTCAATCGTACCCGAGAACTTCGCCTTGATGTTTGCATCTACAGCGATGTTAGAGGCTGTACCACCTACGTGGAAAGTACGAAGTGTAAGCTGTGTTCCAGGCTCTCCAATAGACTGCGCTGCGATAACACCTACCGCTTCACCTTCTTGAACCATTTTTCCGGAAGCTAAATTGCGGCCGTAGCATTTAGCACATCCTCCAAACTTGGTTTCGCAAGTTAGGATAGAGCGAATCTCAACTTCTTCAATGCTCGTTTCATCAATTAGCTTTGCAATTTCATCCGTGATCTCTTCATTGCCGGCACAAATCAAGTTTTCCGTCAAAGGATCATAAATATCATGCACTGTTACACGTCCAACAATACGTTCTGATAGTGGCTCTACAATGTCTTCATTATCCTTTAACGCAGACACCTTTAATCCACGCAGCGTACCACAATCATCTTCAGTGATTACCAAGTCATTGGCAACATCAACCAATCTACGAGTTAGATATCCTGCATCTGCTGTTTTCAATGCAGTATCTGCAAGTCCTTTACGTGCACCGTGAGTAGAAATGAAATACTCCAACACGTCTAATCCTTCTTTAAAGTTAGAGAGGATCGGATTCTCAATAATAGAACCTACTGACCCAGCTAAATTTTTCTGAGGCTTTGCCATCAATCCACGCATTCCGCCCAACTGACGGATTTGCTCACGCGATCCACGTGCACCAGAGTGCATCATCATGTAGATCGAGTTAAAGCCTTGCTGATCTTCTTCCAATTGCTTCATCAGCGTATTGGTTAGCATTGTATTGGTACGAGTCCAAATATCAATTACCTGATTATATCGTTCATTGTCAGTGATTAGGCCCATCATATAGTTGTTCCAAACTGAATCAACTTCCTTTTGAGCGTCCTCTACCAATTTTTTCTTTTCTGCCGGGACTTTTACATCTCCTAAGCCCATCGACAAACCACCGCGGTAGGCCATTTGGAAACCTAAGTCCTTAATATCATCAAGGAATTTAGCTGTCTTTGCCTGACCAGCGTATTTGTAAACATCCGCAATAATGGTCTGAAGTTTTTTCTTAGTAAGTAGCTCATCCACAAATCCAACTTCTTCAGGAACCACTTGGTTGAAAATAACGCGACCTGTAACAGTCTCAATCATTTTCCGCGTAACCAAACCAGTCTTCTTATCCTTCACATTTGCTTTCACTTTAATAATGGCATGCTTAGAAAGCTTGCCTTCATTGTAAGCTATAACAACTTCATCCGCTGAATAATAGGTTTTGCTTTCACCCATTTCACCTTTTCTGCCTTTGGTCAAATAGTACAAACCCAGTACCATGTCCTGTGATGGTACCGTGATCGGTGCTCCATTGGCTGGATTTAAAATATTATGAGAAGAAAGCATCAATACAGAAGCTTCTAATATTGCCTCTTGGCCTAATGGAATGTGAACCGCCATTTGGTCACCGTCAAAGTCAGCATTGAATGCAGTACAGACTAAGGGGTGCAATTGAATTGCTTTTCCTTCAATCAACTTAGGTTGAAAGGCTTGGATACCTAAACGGTGAAGAGTCGGAGCACGATTCAAAAGAACCGGATGTCCTTTCAATACATTTTCCAAAATATCCCAAACCACCGGATCTTTTCTATCAACAATTTTCTTGGCAGATTTAACCGTCTTGACAATTCCTCTTTCGATCAGCTTGCGAATGATAAATGGCTTGAATAACTCAGCTGCCATATCTTTTGGCAGACCGCACTCATGCAATTTTAATTCTGGGCCTACAACAATAACGGAACGACCTGAGTAGTCAACACGTTTACCTAATAGATTTTGACGGAAACGGCCTTGCTTTCCTTTGAGCATATCACTCAATGACTTCAACGCACGGTTACCATCAGAACGAACAGCATTCACTTTACGAGAATTGTCAAACAACGAATCCACCGCTTCTTGAAGCATGCGTTTTTCATTACGCAAAATAACTTCAGGTGCTTTGATGTCAATCAATCTTTTCAAACGGTTATTACGGATGATCACCCTTCTGTATAAATCATTCAAATCAGAAGTAGCAAAACGGCCTCCATCGAGTGGCACCAAGGGGCGCAATTCGGGTGGGATAACCGGTACCATTTTTATAGTCATCCATTGAGGACGATTTTCAACTCTTGTATTTGCTTCGCGGAATGCTTCTACAACTTTCAATCTCTTCAGTGCCTCTGCTTTGCGTTGTTGCGATGTATCCGTTGCAGCCTGGTGGCGAAGTTCATAAGATAACTCATCCAACTTCACACGGCTGAGTAGCATCTCCAACGCATCGGCCCCCATTCTCGCAATAAATTTCTTAGGATCATTGTCATCCAACAATTGATTCTCACGAGGAAGTTTGTCCACGATATCCAGGAATTCTTCTTCCGTAAGAAAATCAAGACGATTGATACCATCCTCTTCCTTAATACCTGGTGCAATCACCACATATCTTTCATAATAGATGATCTGATCTAATTTCTTGGTAGGCATACCTAACAAATAGCCGATCTTATTAGGCAATGAACGGAAATACCAAATATGAGCTACCGGTACCACTAATTCAATGTGGCCCATGCGTTCGCGTCTTACTTTCTTTTCAGTAACTTCTACACCACAACGGTCGCAGATGATGCCTTTGTAACGAATGCGTTTGTATTTACCGCAATGACACTCCCAGTCTTTTACCGGGCCGAAAATACGCTCACAAAACAAACCTCCCATTTCTGGTTTGTAAGTTCTGTAATTGATGGTTTCCGGTTGAGTAATTTCACCATGAGAACTTTCCAAAATTGATTCTGGAGAAGCAAGACTAATGGTGATTTTTGAGAAGTCGTTGTTGAACTTTTTATTCTTTCTGAAAGACATGCTTGTTGAGTTTTCAGTTTACAAATTCACTTTTAAATCCGAAAGTAGGTTGGTCCGGAAGTCAGAAAGCTACTTACAGCTTTTCCAACTTCCGGACGTTCCAACTCTTTTAATCCATCGTAATCTCTAACGCGAGACCACGTAATTCATGCACTAACACATTAAATGATTCTGGTATGTTTGGTTTGCGCATATTTTCACCTTTCACGATTGCTTCATAAGCTTTCGCACGACCAATCACATCGTCTGACTTAATGGTCAATATCTCTTGCAAGATATGTGAAGCACCGAATGCTTCAATTGCCCATACTTCCATTTCACCAAAACGTTGTCCACCGAACTGAGCTTTACCACCCAACGGCTGCTGTGTAATAAGTGAATACGGTCCTATTGAACGAGCATGCATCTTATCATCTACGAGGTGACCTAATTTCAGCATGTATGCAATCCCTACAGTTACTGGCTGATCGAATTTCTCACCCGTCAAACCATCGTACAAATAGGTTCTTCCAAACTCAGGCAAACCAGCCTCTGTTAATTCAGCCGATACTTGGTCTAATGAAGCTCCATCAAAAATTGGAGTCGCATATCGTTTGCCAAGTTTCTGTCCAGCCCAAGCCAATACCGTCTCATAGATTTGACCCAAGTTCATACGAGAAGGTACCCCAAGTGGGTTCAAACATATGTCAACTGGAGTTCCATCTTTTAAGAACGGCATATCTTCTGCGCGGACAATGCGGGCAACTACGCCTTTATTTCCATGGCGTCCAGCCATCTTATCACCAACCTTTAACTTACGTTTCTTGGCGATGTAAACTTTCGCTAATTGAACGATGCCGGTAGGTAATTCATCACCCACCTCTAATGTGAATCGTTCTCTTTTAAAAGTACCTGCAATTACATTTCTTCTGTTGAGGTAATTTTTTACTAATTCAGAAACTGAATCATTGGTGGCATCATCTGTCGTCCAGCCATCTAAACTGATGTCAATAATCAAGTTTACTTCTTCAGGAACACTGTAATTACTTTCATCTCGGTAGATGTTCTTATCCGGGAACAGGTTGCTTTCAATCACCTTGCTGGTGAATTTAACACCTTTGCTAATGAGTTCGTCACCAAACTTATGCTTCACTCCCTGGCTGGTTTTGCCAGATAACAAAGCCGTAAGTTTCTTAACCATCTCATTCTTCAAATCGGTGAGATGTTTGCTATGACGATTCTTCAACGCATCCAATTCCTTCTTCGACTTGGTGCGAAGATCTTTATCCTTCTTCGGACGTGAGAATAATTTTGTATCAATCACCACACCTTTCAACGATGGAGGTGCTTTCATTGAAGCATCCTTCACATCACCAGCCTTATCACCAAAGATCGCTCTTAAAAGCTTTTCTTCAGGGGTTGGATCTGTTTCTCCTTTTGGTGTGATCTTACCGATTAAAATATCACCCTCTTTCACTTCTGCACCCACACGAATGATTCCGTTTTCATCAAGATGCTTGATAGCCTCTTCACTTACATTAGGGATTTCTGAAGTTAACTCTTCTTCCCCACGTTTCGTGTCGCGTACTTCCAATTCAAATTCTTCAACGTGAATAGAAGTATAGATGTCATCACGAACTACTCGTTCAGAAATAACGATGGCATCTTCAAAATTGTAACCTTGCCAAGGCATGTAGGCCACCAGCAAATTTCTGCCTAAGGCTAATTCACCGTTAGCTGTTCCATAACCCTGACACAAAGGTTGACCTTTTGCTACCTTATCACCTTTTTTCACCAAAGGCGTTAAGTTGATACATGTGTCTTGGTTGGTCCTTCTGAATTTAATCAGACTATACGATTTGTATTCATCATCAAAGCGAACCATCTGTTGCTCTTCAGATACGTCATATTTGATAACGATCTTCTTAGCATCTACATATTCCACTGTTCCACTAGATTCAGCTAAAATTAAAGCGCGAGAATCCAGTGCAATTCTTCCTTCCAATCCTGTTCCAACAATAGGAGCCTCAGGCCTCATTAAAGGCACAGCCTGACGTTGCATGTTAGAACCCATCAACGCACGGTTAGCATCATCATGCTCTAAGAATGGGATCATAGAAGCAGCGATCGACACAATCTGATTTGGTGCTACATCCATATAACGGATGTCTTTCGGATCCACTACCGGGAAGTCACCTTCGAAACGGGCTTTTACTTTTTCATTATCTAATTCACCGCCTGCTTTGATCTTCACATTTGCTTGCGCAATGTTATGGGTATCTTCTTCCTCAGCGGTTAAGAAAATAACATCCTTTCCTTTTACTTTACCATTCTCTACCTTACGATAAGGAGTTTCAATAAAGCCCATCTTGTTCACTTTTGCGTGAACGCATAGGGAGGAAATTAATCCAATATTTGGACCTTCCGGAGTTTCAATCGTACACAGGCGACCATAGTGAGTATAGTGCACATCGCGTACTTCAAAGCCTGCACGTTCGCGTGACAAACCTCCTGGCCCGAGTGCCGACATTCTTCTCTTGTGCGTAATCTCAGCCAATGGATTAGTTTGATCCATAAACTGTGAAAGTTGATTCGTTCCAAAGAACGAATTGATCACAGAAGACAATGTTCTGGCATTGATCAAATCAACTGGTTTGAAATCTTCGTTATCGCGAACGTTCATTCTTTCTTTGATGGTTCTAGCCATACGCGCCAGACCCACTCCAAATTGAGAATATAATTGTTCACCAACGGTCCTTACTCTTCTATTGCTTAAGTGGTCAATATCATCGACAACCGCTTTAGAATTGATAAGTCCAATTAAATATTTTACAATAAGAATGATATCTTCAGTTGTTAAAACGCGTTGATCGAAACTTAGATCAAGACCTAATTTTTTGTTGATCCGATAACGGCCTACTTCACCCAAATCATAACGCTTTTCACTAAAGAACAAACTCTGGATGATATCACGAGCTGTTTGTTCGTCAGGCGCCTCTGTATTTCTTAATTGACGATAGATTTGCTCTACCGCTTCCTTTTCTGAGTTAGAATTATCCTTTGCTAACGTGTTGAAAATGATATAATAATCAGCCACGTTCACGTCTACACGATGAAGAATTACAGACTTAACGCCTGAATCAATAATCGTATCTACGTCTTCGGCTGTGATAATATGATCACGTTCCAACAACACTTCATTTCTGTCAATAGAAACTACTTCGCCAGTATCTTCATCCACGAAGTCTTCAGTCCAGGTTTTCAAAACTCTGGCCGCCAACTTTCTATCAACTGCCTTTTTAAGCGTAGGCTTATTAGCTTCTACTTCTTCTGACAATCCAAACAGATCCAGAATATCTTTATCTGTACCATACCCAATTGCGCGAAGCAATGTGGTAACAGGGAATTTCTTCTTTCGATCGATGTAAGCATACATCACAGCATTTACATCCGTAGCAAACTCAATCCAAGAACCTTTGAAAGGGATAATCCTCGCTGAGTAAAGTTTCGTTCCATTTGTGTGTTTGCTCATGGCGAAAAACACACCTGGTGAACGGTGCAACTGCGATACAATCACGCGCTCTGCTCCGTTAATAACGAATGAACCTTTTTCCGTCATGTACGGAATATTACCCAAGAATACTTCTTGTTCAATGGTTTGGAAATCTTCGTTGTCCTCATCGTTACAAGTGAGTCGAAGTTTAGCTTTCAAAGGAACGGAGAAGGTTAGTCCTCTGTCGATGCATTCATCTACATCATACTTAGGTGGGTCGATGGTATAGTCAACGAACTCCAAAACGAAATTTTCGCGTGAATCTGCGATGGGGAAGTTCTCCGCAAAAACCTTGAAGAGTCCCTCGTTTTGACGCCTTTCGGCTGCCGTTTCTATTTGCAAAAAGTCTTTGAAAGACTGCAATTGAATATCCAGAAAATCCGGATACTCCAGTACTTTTTCGATTGATGAAAAATCAATCCGATTATGTAATGTCTTCTTTGCCAAGGTGCTTACAGTTTAAAATTTCCCGGTTAAGACTCTATAAAAAAAACCAACTACGTAGGACACAAGTATAAACAGGCAAACCCCAACCCTATTTTCATAGGAATGGGGCCTGAAATACCATTCAGACGGTGCCTGCTGACTTCAAGAATTATTTCAACTCTACTTCAGCACCTGCTTCCGTAAGTTGTTTCTTGAGGTTTTCTGCTTCGTCCTTTGGTAAGCCTTCTTTAATTGTTTTTGGTGCTCCATCAACCATGTCCTTCGCTTCTTTTAAGCCTAGACCAGTCAATTCTTTCACGAGTTTTACAATTTGTAGTTTGTTTGCACCAGCGGCTTTCAATACTACATCAAAATTAGTCTTTTCGGCTGCAGCAGCTCCACCGCCAGCGGCACCGCCTGCAGGAGCAGCTGCTACTGCAGCTGCAGCTGGCTCTATGCCATATGTTTCTTTCAAATAAGAAGCTAATTCATTTACTTCTTTAACGGTAAGTTCTACCAATTGATCGCCAATTACTTTTACGTCAGCCATGATTGTAAGTGTTTAAAATTTTGAATTCAATTATTGTTTTCTTTCTTCTAATGCTTTGACCAGACCCGCCACAGTGTTTCTGCCGCTCAATAAAGCAGACAGCACATTCTTGGCCGGTGATTGCAGCAATGAAATGATTTCTCCGATCAACTCGGTTTTCGATTTTAGATTCACAAGTGTATCTAAATGTTGTTCTCCCACAAATATGGTGGACTCAACAGAAGCACCTTTCAATCCCGGCTTTCCTTCCATCTTCGAGCGATATTCTTTTATCACTTTAGCAGGAGCATTGCCGGATTCTTTTGAAAAGATGACACCTGAAAATCCGTGGAGTACTTGAAATAACTCTTCGTAATTACCTTTCTGTCTTTCCAAGGCTTTGCGGATCAATGTGTTTTTATAAACGCGGTATTCAACACCTGCTTTAAAACACAATCTGCGGAACGCATTGATCTGAGCCACTGTTAAGCCGGAAGCATCGGTAATATAGAAGTGGTTGTTCTGAGAAAACTTCTCTGACAACTTTTCTATGATAATTCCTTTTTCTTCTTTGGTCATTGTCTTAAAAATTATAGACCCTTTTTAAATAGAGCTTGAATCAACTTTGATACCCGGACTCATCGTGGAAGACAGGGAAATACTTTGTAGGTATGTTCCCTTCGAAGAAGCGGGTTTCAACTTAACTACCGTATGAATAAGTTCAGCAGCATTCTCTTTTATCTTGTCTGCGCTGAAGGAAGCCTTACCTATACTTGCATGAATGATTCCTTGTTTGTCAATTTTGAAGTCTACTTTACCCGCTTTTACTTCCTTCACTGCTTTTCCAACTTCAAGGGTAACTGTACCAGACTTCGGGTTCGGCATTAAGCCGCGAGGACCTAATACTTTACCTAACCTACCAACTTTCGCCATAACCGTAGGCATCGTGATGATCACGTCAATATCCGTCCATCCGGCTTCAATTTTTTGTATGTAGTCATCTAAACCAACATGTTCAGCACCAGCGTCCTTCGCTTCTTGCGCTTTGTCTGGGCTGCACAATACTAATACGCGAACGACCTTACCTAAACCATGCGGAAGAGAAACAACTCCTCTTACCATTTGGTCCGATTTCTTAGGATCAATCCCCAAACGAATATCCACATCTACAGAAGGATCAAACTTGGTGAATGTGATGTCCTTCAATACTTTCGCTGCCTCTTCCAAAGTATAAACCTTGTCTGGATTATATTTGGCAAGGACTGCCTTTCTATTTTTTGAAATTCGTGCCATTGTCTTTATTATTTATCCCAAGGGGCTGCTCCACTAACTGTAACTCCCATGCTGCGTGCTGTGCCAGCAATCATTTTCATTGCCGAATCAATTTTAAATGCATTTAAATCAGGCATTTTTATCTCCGCTATTTTTTTGATTTGGTCCCAGGAAATTGAACCCACTTTAGCACGGTTGGGCTCTTTAGAACCCTTTTGTATTTTGATGGACTCCATAATCAGAACAGCTGCAGGAGGTGTTTTAATGACAAAGTCAAATGACTTATCATTATAGATAGTGATCAATACTGGAAGAACTTGACCAGGTTTATCTTGCGAGCGAGCATTAAACTGCTTGCAAAAATCCATGATGTTCAACCCTTTTGAACCTAATGCAGGACCAATTGGAGGCGCTGGATTAGCCGCACCACCTTTTACCTGTAATTTCAAATAACCTAATACTATCTTTGCCATACCGCTATAATTGTATCCGTTCTGTTATTACTCTAATTTCTCTACCTGCATGTAACTAAGTTCTACCGGAGTATTGCGTCCGAATATCTTCACCATTACATTCAATTTTTTCTTGTCCTCAAATATTTCTTCCACTGTTCCTGTAAATCCACTAAAAGGACCATCCATTACTTTGACGCCTTCGCCCTTTATAAATGGTGTCTCCAACTTCACTTCGAACTGATCGATCTCATCCACTTTACCCAATATCCGATTCACTTCAGACTGACGAAGAGCGACAGGTTCTTTATTAGTGGCGCTAGATCCGTTATTGCCTAAAAAACCAATCACTCCAGGAATGTTATTCACTGTATGATAGGCCTCTCCGTTTGATAAATCAGCCGATACCAACACATACCCCGGAAAGAAATTTCTCTCTCTGACGCGCTTTTTGCCGTTACGCATCTCATACACTTTTTCAGATGGGATAAGTACCTGAGGAATGAAGCCCGTTAGCTTCGACCTTTCAATCTCAGTTTCCAGATAAGATTTAATCTTCTTTTCCTGTCCACTGATGACCCTTAATACATACCATTTTAACTCACCTACTGCTGCTGCCATGTCCTAGAATTCTTTATAAAACCAAGCCAAAGCGTTCTTAAAACCAAGATCAACGACCCCAATCACTAAAGCAAAAATCAAGGACGCTACTAACACCAATATGGCGCTACTTTGCAATTCATTGAATTTCGGCCACGTAACTTTGTTACGGATCTCATCAATGGACTCAATGATATAGTTTTTAAGCTTTTCCATTCTATTTCATTTGCACGGGTGGAGAGACTCGAACTCCCAGCCAACGGTTTTGGAGACCGCTACTCTACCAATTGAGCTACACCCGTTTGCTTAGTTCAACCTCCCTCTTGAGATTAATTTCCCTACCCTAAATTCAAAAGGACTGCAAATGTAGGGGAATTGAGTATAAAACAAAAGCGTTTCCAAGAAAAATCTAGGAAACGCTTTCGATTTGATTATCAATGATTTACTGATTGGCTATGCACAAATGCTTAACCAATACAATTAGTCAAGGATTTCAGTCACCTGACCAGATCCTACGGTGCGACCTCCTTCGCGGATAGCGAAACGAAGACCTTTTTCCATAGCGATCTTGTTAATTAGCTCAACTTCGATGGAAATGTTATCTCCTGGCATTACCATTTCTACGCCTGCAGGAAGTTTACACTCACCTGTTACATCTGTAGTACGGAAATAGAATTGAGGACGGTATCTGTTAAAGAAAGGAGTATGACGACCACCTTCAGCTTTAGACAAAACGTATACTTCTGCCTTAAACTTTGCATGTGGCGTTACTGTATTTGGCTTGCAAATAACCATTCCACGACAGATTTGCTCCTTTTCAATACCACGTAATAACAAACCTACGTTATCACCTGCTTCACCTCTATCTAGGATCTTACGGAACATTTCTACACCTGTAATAGTAGAAGTAAGGTTATCGGCACCCATTCCAAGGATTTGAACTGGATCTCCTGTTTTGATAATACCGCGTTCGATACGACCAGTCGCTACTGTTCCACGACCTGTGATCGAGAACACATCTTCTACTGGCATCAAGAAATCTTTGTCAATTAAACGAATAGGTATCGGAATGAAATTATCTACCGCATCCATTAATTCCTCTACTTTAGCAACCCATGAAGGTTCTCCATTCAATGCACCCAAAGCAGAACCACGAATTACCGGCATGGTATCTCCAGGGAAACTGTAAGATGACATCAATTCACGAACTTCCATTTCTACCAAGTCAAGCAATTCCACATCATCAACTAAATCGACTTTATTCATGAATACCACCAAGGCAGGTACACCAACTTGACGAGCCAAAAGGATATGCTCACGAGTCTGTGGCATTGGTCCATCAGTAGCCGCAACAACTAGGATTGCACCGTCCATTTGAGCAGCACCAGTAACCATGTTTTTAACATAGTCAGCGTGTCCAGGACAGTCTACGTGTGCGTAGTGTCTTTTAATTGTTGAATATTCTACGTGTGAAGTATAGATTGTAATACCTCTTTCTTTCTCCTCTGGAGCGTTGTCAATAGAAGAGAAATCTCTCATTGAAGCAAGTCCTTTAGCAGCAAGAACCTTAGTAATTGCAGCTGTAAGGGTGGTTTTACCGTGGTCAACGTGACCAATAGTACCAATGTTTACGTGGGGTTTCGAGCGGTCAAAATTTTCCTTTGCCATATTGAAATCTAATTAAAGTTTAAAAGTGTATAAATTATTAAAATAGTTACTATTCTACAAAGCATACACCCCAAACATATTAAGCCTTTCGAATAAGGGTTATTCGCAGAATTTATGACACCTACAAAAATGGTCGCTACCCATTGGTGCCAGGAAATTCTATTTATTAAAAATGTCAATCTCTAAAATGATCCTGATCGTTTTCAGGATGGTTGTTTACTATATCCTTCCACCTTTGCTAAAGCAGTGGCAGATTTAGCTGTTGAAGGGAATTGAACCCTCTACCTCCCTGACGTTTCCGTCAGGATACTCTACCAAGCTTCGCAAAACGCTGGCTCGGCAAATCAACAACTTTTCGAGCTGTTGAAGGGAATTGAACCCTCGACCTCTTCCTTACCAAGGAAGTGCTCTACCCCTGAGCTACAACACCCTAAAAGGTGAGCGGGAGACGAGGCTCGAACTCGCGACCTATAGCTTGGAAGGCTATCGCTCTACCAACTGAGCTACTCCCGCTTTTGTCCACCGCAGCCTTGGCGAAGGTGGAGGTTATCACAGCCAGCCTTCGCTAAAGCTATGGCTGGCAAGTGGGGAGAACAGGATTCGAACCTGTGAAGACATAAGTCAACAGATTTACAGTCTGTCCTCGTTGGCCGCTTGAGTATCTCCCCCAACGATTTTGTCTTTTTTAAGAACGTTTTAACCAAATTGTTTTTTAGGCTACTCTGGCTATTACCCACTTCTATAACACAGTAAAAAAACGGGAACGCAAAATTATACGGTTTTTTGGTATAGACAAACCTTAATGTGAAAGGTTTTGATACTACATGATGATTATTTCCTTCACCACATCCTTTCCGAACTCCTTTTGAAGAATTTCTATGATTTGACCTTTATGGAGATTAAGGTCATGTTTCATCGCTGGTGATTCTAACTCCACAAATAGAACTTTTCCGCGAATGAATAGTCTTTTTGTTCGTTTTGATACCGGTTTACCTGCCAATCGTTCCCAAGAACTTAATAAATTAGCTTCATCAAACTTAGCCTTAATATGATAGCGAGTAAGCAATTGTTGAATTGCTTGCCCAATATGCAAGGTATTACCTTCTTCTCCGGAGGATTTAGCCATGCCTAAAAGTACCATTTTCAACGGCAAAAACCTGTGCGCTTACGTTAGCTTCCTTTAATATCTCCTCACTCCTGCCCTGTCTTGCATCTGTGATCAATAGTTGGCCAAAAGTTCCTTGAGATATTAATACCATCAATTGATGGATGCGCTGATCATCCAGCTTATCAAAAATATCGTCTAACAATAAGATTGGTTTGCACTTTTTAGTATCAGCAATAGTTTGAAACTCCGCCAATTTGAGCGCGATTAAAAAAGATTTCTGTTGTCCCTGAGAGCCTATCTTTTTCAATTCGTATTGATTGATTAAGAAATTAAAGTCATCCCGATGGATACCCGTAGAGGTACGCTGTAGAAAGATGTCTCTCGGTAAGTTTTTGCTTAGCAATTCGTCAAAGTCAGCATGATCTAAGTCAGAGTGATATTGAATATGTACCTCCTCCCAAGAGTCGCCAATCAAGAATTGATAATGCTTTTTAAACTGCGGTAGAAAATCAACTATAAATTGTTTTCTCTTTATATAAATGTGCTTGGCAGCCGGTATTATTTTTTGATCATAGCTCAACAATAAATCATGATCAACTCTGCCGCTCTCCGCAAAAATACGCAACAGACTATTCCGTTGCTTCAACTGGTTTACATACAGAATTAAATTATCCAGATACGCCTTATCCAATTGCGAAATAAGGCTATCAAAAAATTTTCTTCTTAATTCACTTCCATCCCAAATTAGTTCAATGTCTTGAGGGGCAATTAACACCACCGGATACTTCCCAATATGTTCAGAAAACCGTATACAATCCTGGCCATCTTCACGGATAATTTTTTTCTGACCCAATTGATAAGAACTTACTATTTCATGAGATCTTCCATTCATTTCAAATTCGCCTTTCACCATAAATTGAGATTGTCCGTGCTGAATGTTTTGGCTATCGGTGGGATTAATGGCGCTTTTTGAAAATGATAAGTAATAAATAGCATCGAGAAGACTCGTTTTTCCACTGCCATTTTTGCCCAAAAAACAAAGAATGTCACTTTGAAACTCAATATGAGCCTCTTCTATATTTTTGAAATGGAATAAGTTTAGTTTTCGGAGATACAAAATGAAATTTTCACGCAAAGACGCTAAGACCTAAAAGAATAGCAAAAAAAATATTGATTATTCAGTTGGATGGTGTGCAGATAGGCTATGGTTTACCAAATGCTCGTTTGGCGATTGTTTAGCTGTGATGTATTTTCGCAACTCCTAATGTTTGAAATTATGGCAACTGCAACACCTTCTAAAAGTAAATCAAAAGAAACTAGTGAATTCTCTAAAGAAACCTATCTATTTTGGTTTGAATCAATGTTGCTGATGAGGAAATTTGAAGAGAGAGCAGGGCAGCTCTATGGAATGCAGAAAATCCGTGGGTTTTGTCACTTGTACATTGGTCAGGAGGCATGCGCATCAGGAGCTGTATCGGCATTGCGCAGGGGCGACAAATATATTACTGCTTACCGCGATCACGCACATCCTTTAGCTTTAGGTACGCACCCCAACAAAATCATGGCAGAACTCTATGCGAAAGAAACTGGCGCATCGAAAGGGAAAGGGGGCTCAATGCATATTTTTGATAAAGAGAATCATTTCTTTGGAGGCCACGGGATTGTAGGAGCTCAAATTCCATTAGGAGCAGGAATAGGTTTTGCTGAAATGTATAATAAGACAGGTAATCTATGTATTTGCTACATGGGTGATGGAGCGGTACGCCAAGGTGCCTTCCATGAAGCATTAAATTTAGCGATGCTATGGAAAATACCTGTGATTTTTGTGATCGAGAATAATGGCTATGCAATGGGTACTTCTGTACAAAGAACATCCAATGTACATGAACTCTATACGCTAGGCGAATCCTACGATATGCCATCTGAACCAATTGATGCTATGAATGTTGAGGCCGTACACGAAGCCGTAGCTCGAGCAGCCGAACGGGCCAGAGCCGGTGAAGGACCTACTTTGCTGGAATTCAGAACCTATCGATATAAAGGGCATTCTATGAGTGACCCTCAAAAGTATCGTTCTAAAGAAGAAGTTGAAGAATATAAACAACGAGACCCTATCGAAAGAGTCCGACACACTATATTAGATAAGAAAATAGCATCTATTAAAGACTTGGATGCGATTGAACAAAAAGTGGTCGCCCAAGTAGAAGAAAGCGTAAAATTTGCAGAGGAATCAAATTATCCGGATCCTTCAGAGGCTATGAAAGATATTTATGAGCAGGCGGATTATCCTTTTATAACAGACTAAATCTAGTTTTTGATTAATAGTTGGATTTCTTAGTTTTGCGTCCCGATTGAAAGTCGGGACTTTTTATTTACACTATAATCATGGCAAAGAAAGAAGAAAGCAAAGATCTGTTAGAGAACGCAGAGGTCATCCAGGAAAAATTGGTTGGGGTAGAACATTGGATTGAAAAAAATCCCAAATTGATTATTGGCATTGTAGGTGCTATAACCTTGATTGTGGGTGGTTTCTTTGGGTATCGGTATTATGTCGGAAATCAAGATGTGCTGGCACAGAAAGAAATGTTTCAGGCCGTTCGCTATTTTGAAGCAGACAGTTTGAATCTTGCTTTGAATGGAGATGGCAATAACCTTGGCTTCCTACAGATCGTGGATGATTACGGATTGACACAAGCCGGCAACTTGGCTAATTTTTATGCGGGAGCTATATATCTTAAACAAGGCAAATTTCCATTAGCTATTTTCCATTTAGATAATTTTAGTGCCGATGATTTATTGGTTCAGGCTCGTGCTTATAGTTTAATTGGAGATGCTTATATGGAACAAAAGGGTTTTGAGAATGCAGCCAAGTATTATGAGAAGGCTGCAGGCTATAAACCTAACAAAGAATTTACTCCTACTTATTTAATGAAAGCAGCGTTGGCATACGAAAAATTAAATAATGCCGAAAAGGCAAAAGCAGTTTACCAAACAATTATTGATACCTATTGGGAATCCAGCGAGGTACAGAATGCAAAGAAATTCAAAGCGAAATTAGAGTCTAACTCTTAGTTAATCTCAACATAAATAAAAGGGGTAGATTTTCTATCCCTTTTTTTATTAGTACACACTCATGACACTGGAACAGGAAATCGCGAAGCGCAGAACTTTCGGCATTATCAGTCACCCTGATGCAGGAAAAACTACCCTCACAGAGAAATTACTTCTCTTTGGTGGTGCTATCCAAAAAGCAGGTGCTGTAAAGTCTTCCAAAATTAAGGATCATGCCCGCAGTGACTGGATGGAAATAGAAAAACAACGAGGAATATCCGTTGCTACATCGGTAATGGGTTTTGATTATAAAGGAATAAAAATCAATTTACTGGATACGCCAGGTCACCAGGATTTTGCGGAAGATACCTATCGAACACTGACTGCTGTGGACAGTGTAATTATGGTGATTGATTGTGTTAAAGGTGTAGAGATACAAACTGAGAAGTTGATGGAAGTTTGTAGGATGAGAAATACGCCTGTGCTCTGTTTCATAAATAAACTTGACCGGGAAGGAAGAGATCCTTTTGATTTGCTAGACGAGATAGAAGAAAAACTAGGCATCAAAGTTCGTCCACTCAGTTGGCCTATCAGTATGGGCAAAACATTTAAGGGTGTTTACAACTTATACGAAAAAAGCCTACAGCTATTTACACCAAGCAAAGTTACTATTCAGGAGAGCTTGGAAATCTCTGACATCTACAGCGAAGAAATTGATCGACTAGTCGGTGAGAATTACGCCAAACAATTAAGAGCAGACGTAGAATTAATAGAAGGAGTATATCCCGAGTTTGATGTACAGCGTTACCTCGATGGAGAAGTCGCCCCGGTATTCTTTGGAAGTGCCGTTAACAACTTTGGAGTGAAGGAATTACTAAATGCTTTTATTAAAATAGCCCCGGCTCCTATTCCCCGCGAAACTTCCGTGCGGGAAGTGAAACCGGAAGAAAGCAAATTTTCAGGCTTCATTTTTAAAATCCATGCTAATATGGATCCTAAACACCGCAATAGAATAGCGTTCATTCGTGTTTGTTCCGGGCAATTTGAAAGAGGCAGTAACTATTATCACGTTCGACAGGAAAAAGGCATTCGGTTTTCCAATGCAACCGCGTTTATGGCGCAAGATCGCGAAACGGTAGATCAGGCTTGGCCAGGTGATATTGTTGGATTATACGATACTGGCAATCTAAAAATTGGAGACACGCTCACAGAGGGTGAAAAATTAACCTATACCGGAATTCCCAGTTTCTCACCTGAGATTTTCAAAGAGGTGATTAACAAGGATGCCATGAAGACCAAGCAATTAGAAAAAGGTCTCTTACAGCTAATGGAAGAAGGGGTTGCTCAATTATTTACCTATGAGTTAGGCAAAAAGAAAGTAGTGGGCGTGGTGGGTGCTCTGCAGTTTGAGGTGATCCAATTCAGATTGAAGAATGAATACAGTGCTTCCGTAGAATTTTCTTCTCAAAATATTTATAAGGCTTGTTGGATCAGCAGCAAAAACCCAAAGAAACTTGCCGAATTTATTGACTCTAAACAACGGCATATTGCACGCGACAAAGATGATAAGATTGTTTTCATGGCTGAATCTCGTGCGTGGTTGCAAATGGTACAAGATAACTTTCCGGAAATCAATTTCCATTTTACTTCAGAGTTTAAGGATTGAAAACTGTTGTAGGATTAACGAAATCCTATTAATAAATTTATAGTACGTATGTCCATTGAAATATCAATAGATCTAAGATGCTAAATGTACTGTTCGAAGATAATCACTTACTAGTCATCAATAAGCCCGTTGGTACATTAGTTCAAGGAGATGAAACAGGCGACAAACCCTTAGTTGAGATCTGCAAAGAATATATAAAGGAGAAATACCAGAAACCTGGTGATGTTTTTTTAGGAGTTGTTCATCGGCTTGACCGGCCTGTCAGTGGCGTGGTTGTCTTCGCCCGTACCTCCAAGGCGTTGGAAAGAATGAACGAGTTATTTAGAAATAAGGAAACACAAAAAACCTATTGGGCCCTTGTTGCAAATAAGCCTCCTCACCAAGAAGGAACGCTGGTTCATTGGCTCATCAAAGACGAAAAGAAAAATAAGACTACAGCGTATAAAAAAGAACATCCCGAAGGTCAGCGATCAGAGTTGAGTTATCAACTTCTAGAACAAAAGGCTGGAATGTTTTTATTAGAAGTAACACCGATTACAGGAAGATCGCATCAAATACGAGTCCAGTTGGCATCCATGGGGTGTCCTATTGTTGGTGATGTTAAATATGGTTATGAAACACCAAATGATGATGCCAGTATCTGTTTACATGCCAGACAATTAAAATTTATTCATCCTGTGAAGAAAGATTCAACAATTATTTCAGCTGATTTACCTAAAAGTAAGTTTTGGAAACTATTTACCGATCCTTTTCTTTACAAAAAGAATTAAAAAATGAGTTGGCTTCAAAAACTCCAAAGCAGGTGGAACGTAAAAAGCATTAATCAAGTGATGGTAATACTCTTAGTTTTTGCCAGTACGGGGTTTACCGTGCTATTTATAAAAAGGCCACTTCTTAATTACTTGTTTGGCGATAGCGCGATGTCTACTTCAGCATCAATCGTGTATTATATTTTGATTCTTCCAATCTATAATATGCTATTGTTATTCTATGGCCTATTACTTGGTCAATTTCATTTTTTTTGGACTTTTGAAAAAAGATTTTTTAGTAGGCTATTTTCTCTGTTTTCAACCAAAAACAAATAACCACCTTACTACATAACTGCCGTTGGAATTTGTCCAAGTACTACTCACCCACTAATTTACAATTAACCTCTAGTAATCTCCTACATCAGAAAAGATTAAATTCTTTGGGTAGAATAGAATCTTTCTACTAGCTTTAATAAATAAACCAACTACTCATACTACGATGAAAACCTTAAAACAAATTACGTTGATATCACTGATCACAATTTTTGGTGTGACTCAGACCGGTTGTTTTGGAAAATTTGCCTTAGTCCGCAAATTATATACTTGGAATGATTCCTTAGGCAATAAGTTTGCAAAGAGCGCAGTGCTATGGGTGTTCATTATTATACCTGTTTATTCAATTGCTACTTTTATTGATTTCGTGATACTGAATCTTATTGAATTTTGGACCGGATCTAACCCTATAGCTATGAAACCCGGAGAGAAGGAAACGCAGGTTGTGGCTTGGAGAGGTGAGAAATATCAAATCACTGCAACTCAAAATCGTTTTCATATTGAGCAACTTTCAGGAGTAGATAAAGGTAAGATTACTGAATTACTATATCGTAAAGAGGATAAATCATGGAACGCCATCGCGGGATGTCAAGATATTAAATTGGTTTCCTTCTCTGAAACATGTGATCATCAGGAACAAGTAACATTCTACAAACCTGATGGCAGTACTACAACGGTTTTAACCAGTGAAACTATTGCCTCCATTCAGCAGAGGTTAAACGTTGTTTATGCTTTAAAATAAAGGCTTCATGCCATTCGCATTTCCTACTCCGCCACGTGTAGAAACTAAATGGTATTGATTTTTTTACTTAAAATTTGATACACTTTACTCGCATAGTAGTATTTTTATCTTTTAACTTTTGGAAAAATATTAAACGAATTCCAAAGAAAATTATATCTATCGTATCTTTTACATTCCCAGACTGATGCCAGTTAAATTCTCCTACTTGATAGTCTTATTTAGTATACTCTTTTTTGGCTGTGCCAAAACTAAAGAAGCAAGCGATACAAATGATGACCTGCTCTTTGATATAAACTACGCGCTTCTTGGTGAGAGTTTTTATGATACCACATTAGGTATGAAAATGAAGATTCCCCTTGGATGGAAAAAAATTTCCATGCTTAATGATGAGGTTTTGGCAGCTAAATTTAAACACTTACACCTTGACTCTTTGGGCAGTACAATGTATATAGATACCGCGCAACATGCCTCTATCCTCATATCAATCATGAATGCTATGACAGCAAAAGATTTGCAACGTATTTACAATAACCCTGATTCTACTTACAACCTGGTTAAGAAGTGGGACACCGTAATAAAATCTGAATTAAGCATTAATGGAATACACACCTACCAATTTCTACTTCAGAGCCAAAACTTAATAAACTTTAAACTCATATTTACAGGTAAAACCAAGCAAAAATTCCAAGTTGACTATTTCATTGAGAGAT
>JANPBK010000028.1:0-30145 GCA_031430395.1 Cyclobacteriaceae bacterium | reverse complement strand
AATCGATTAACTCGAATCAAAGAGTAAAGATAGAGACCACCAAAGGAGTAATTACACTACAGTTGTTTGTAGAGGAGGCTCCGGGGTCGGTTGCTAATTTTGTAGCACTGGTGAATCAGAATTATTTTAATCAAAAGTATTTTCATCGGGTTGTGCCCAACTTCGTTATTCAAACGGGATGTAATCGAGGTGACGGATTTGGAAGTGAGGATTATTCAATACGTTCTGAATTTTCGATGAGAAAATATAAGGAAGGGTCTGTAGGCATGGCTTCTGCCGGAAAGGATACGGAAGGGACTCAATGGTTTATTACACACTCACCAACACCACATTTAGATGGAAGGTATACTATTTTTGCAGAAGTCATCAATGGACTAGAAGTAGTTCATGCTATGGAAGTGGGTGACAAGATAGTAAGGGTATCAATGCTATAAAGTTTTCATGAAGAGTGTTCAACTGATATTTCTACTTTTAACATTCTTATTATCAAGTTGTATAAATACGGGCGTTGAACAAAGTAATCTCTTTGCTAAAGCTGTTTCGTTAGGAAATGTAAATGATAGATTGTATGAGGCTTCAGGGTTAGTTGAAAGCATCGCCAATCCAAAACATTTCTGGACATTGAATGATAGTGGAAAGCCGGCTGAAGTTTTTCTCATTGATCAAAAGGCTCACATCAAATTCGTCTGCAAATTAGCTAACATAGATAATCGCGATTTTGAAGACATCGCAATCGGTGCTGGTCCAGAGGCAGGTAAAAACTATGTTTATGTAGCTGATATAGGGGATAATCTGGAGAAGTTTGGAACCAAGCTTATTTATAGATTCGAAGAACCTACGCTACCACTTATTGAAGGAGAATTGCTCATCACTCAATTCGACACCATTCAAATTCGTCTGCCTGATAAAATTCGGGATACTGAAACGATTATGATGGACCCCCTTACCAGTGATATGTATATGGTTTCTAAACGTGAGGATTCTGTTAGCGTATATTCAATCGATTTCCCATTTGACAAAAAGATAATTGAAGCGCAATTTTTAGTAAAGTTGCCTTTTCACAAAATAGTGGCGGGTAGTATTTCTACGGATGGGAGCGAAGTACTCTTAAAGGACTATGATCAAGTGTATTACTGGAAGAATAGCAATGGTTTACCATTGCCACAGCTACTGCAAACTACACCACAGGTTTTGGCGTATGATCGCGAACCACAAGGGGAATCTATTTGCTGGGATCGAGATGGATCTGGCTATTATACTTTAAGCGAAAAAGTTAAAGGTAAGAAAGGGAAACTCCTTTTCTACAAAAGGAATTGATCTAAACTTGACGAGCAATCAGGTCTTTCGTGAATTTAGTAAGTATGGTTTTCTCGCCATTGATTTTATTCAGACTAGCAAAGCCTTTATTAAAGTACTCATTAATTTTCAGCTCTGTCATAGTGGGGATGTTGTGAGCGTTGTAAATGGCTGTGATGGCCTTTACTTTTTTTTCCTTGTTAAACTTTTTAGCACTAATCCATTCTAGTAATTCAATCTTGCTTTTACCTCTTGCCCTTTCTAGTGCTTTAATAAGAAGATACGTTTTCTTGTTGGCAATAATATCACCCCCGACTAGTTTTCCGAATTTTTTTTGATCCGCATAGACATCTAACAAATCATCTTTTAATTGAAACCCGATTCCAATATTCACACCAAATTCGCGTAGAGCAATTTGATCTTTTTTAGAAGCGCCTGCGAGAACTGCACCAAGTTCTAAACTAAACCCAAGCAGTACAGCTGTTTTTAACCGAATCATTTCTATGTATTGGGCTTCCGTCACTTTTGATTTTCGTTCAAACTCCATATCCCATTGCTGACCTTCACATACTTCGGCAGCACATTGATTGAAAAGGGTTAAGACTTGTTTAAGCTTTTTGCTTTCCATCGTCAAAAATAGATCATATACTCTCACTAGCATCACATCTCCTGATAAGATGGCTGTATTCACATTCCACTTTTCATGCACAGTTGCTTTCCCTCTTCGTAAAGGAGCTTTGTCCATGATATCATCATGCATGAGGGTAAAGTTGTGAAAAGCTTCTACAGCTGCAGCATATCGAGCAACTTTGTTTGTATCATCCCTGTAGAGTGAGTAAGAGAGCATCGTGAGCATAGGGCGTAATCTCTTGCCTCCTAAATTCATTAAGTATCGAATTGGCTCGTACAGTGATTTTGGTTGCGATCCAAATTTTTGATTTTGTATTTCGGCTTCTATCTGTTTAAATAAAACATCGATCATTGTTGATTTCAAAATTATAGTAATAAATAATTACTCTACTGAATTTCTTCGATGACTAAATCAATCAGTCTTCTATCTACATCCGTTTTCTTGACACGGACTTTTACTTTATCACCCAATCGATAGATTTTCTTACGTCTACGGCCGACTGCCCGATAGTTCTTTTCATCAAATTCATAAAAATCATCTTTCATGTCAGACATGCGTGCCATGCCTTCACATTTTGTCTCTACGATTTCTATAAATATTCCAAATTCTTGAACACCCGTGATAATGCCATCATAGACTTTATCTTCGGCCATGCTCATAAACTCTACCTGTTTATATTTAATAGATGCACGCTCGGCATCAGCGGCTCGTTTTTCTCGCTCGGAAGAATGAATGCATTTTTCCTCAAATTCTTTTTTAGGCACCGATTTTCCATGATCCAAATAATGTTGAAGAAGGCGATGAACCATCATATCCGGATACCTTCGAATGGGAGATGTAAAATGAGTGTAGTGATCAAAAGCCAATCCAAAATGTTGTTTTGCCTCTGTGGTGTATTTGGCTTTCGCCATTGCACGCACAGCTAATGATTGCAATACATTTTGCTCTGGCTTACCTTCGATTTCATCCATTAATTTATTCAGAGACTTAGATACAGACGCTTCTTCTGTTTCCAGCGTATGACCGAATTGTTTAGCAAATAATGCAAAGTCAGCAACTTTTTCAGGATTGGGATAATCATGTGTACGGTATACAAACGTATTCCTTTCCTCTCCCTTCTTCATTTTATACACATAGGTAGCTACTGCCTTGTTTGCCAAAAGCATAAACTCTTCGATAAGCTTGTGTGCTTCCTTTCTAACTTTTGGAACCACCATCAATGGCTTTCCGTCTTTATCGAGTTTAAATTTTACTTCAGCGCTTTCAAAGTTGACAGCCCCTTTCTTAAATCGTTCCTTTCTTAATATAAGATGTAGTCCATTCAATATTTTTATCTCCTCTGCAAAAGTGCCGGAACCACTTTCAATTACTTCTTGAGCCTGTTCATACGAGAATCGATGAGCAGAATGAATAATCGTTCTGCCAAACCACTCGTCCAGCACATGCCCTTTGTTATCCATTTCAAAGACAGCTGCGAAGGTGAGCTTATCTTCATGAGGGCGTAGCGAACATAGTTCATTAGATAGCCGCTCGGGTAACATCGGAACGGTGCGATCAACTAAATAAACAGAGGTAGCTCGATCAAAGGCATCAGTATCCAAGTCATTACCAGGTCTCACATAATGTGTTACATCGGCAATGTGTACTCCTATTTCATAATTTCCATTTTCTAAAGTTCGAAATGAAATTGCATCATCAAAATCTTTGGCATCCTCCGGGTCGATAGTAAACGTGATAATTTTTCGGAAGTCTCTCCGTTTTTTTATTTCTTCATTCGTAATTCCTTCCTGAATCTTTTCTGACTCCCTTAATACATTTTCGGGAAATCGAAACGGAAGGTCAAACTCTGCCATGATAGAATGGATCTCCGCATTATTCTCTCCGGTCTTTCCTAAAATCTCAACAACTTTGCCTTCCGGGTTTTTGTCTCCCTCCGCCCACTTCGTAACTTCGAATAAGACTTTATCATTTGCTTTGGCTCCATTCAGGTTTTCAGGATAGATGAAAAAGTCTTGATATATTTTTTTGAAATCAGGGACCACAAAGCCATAGCTCTTTGAAATCTCCATGCGACCGACAAAGCGAGTGCGACCACGCTTTACCACCTCTGTTACTTTTCCTTCGGGGCTAGCTCCATTTTTTTTGCCAAGCAAAGATACTTTTACAGTATCTCCATGAAGGGCAGAGCCAAGATCACGGGTTTGAACATAGATATCTTTTTTCCCCTCCTCACCGGTAACGATATAAGCAAATCGAGGTTGCACGTGATCTACGATACCAACAATACCTTTTGAATTTGACGATATTACATTTTTATAACTGCCATTACTAAGCGATTCAAGTTTACCTTCTTCAACGAATGATTCAAGTAGTCGATACAGATCTTCAATTAAGGACTTCCTTTTTAGTTGTAATTTTTTAGCGATTTGAGGAGCAGTAAGTGTTTTGCCTGACGTATTCTCCAGCAAAGAGAGAAGAGAGTTATACAAACCACTCTTCTCTTTCTTTTCATGTTTTTCTTTTTTCTCTTTAAATTTCTTTTTACTCATAATTAATTTTTTAACTCACTGTTTAAGTGATTTTGATTCTTTCTTGTGGGATTAGATTGAGCCCCTTCATTTTAAGATACAACTGTGCAATCGCCACTACATCACGCATACAATATTCTGCAATTTTGTTCAAATCCTTGTCTTTATAATATACACCATTCACCATGGATCCATCCATATCGGTTTTGCTGGATGGAATGTTGAAGATAGCAGCCAACAGATCGAGCGAGGTGTAATGTTTATAGTCTCCAAATTTCCAAAGCTCCATGGTATCCAGATGAGGGATCTCCCATGGTTTCTTTCCTGCAAAGTCAAGCAAAGAAGGAAGAGATATACTATTGACCAACATTCGTCTGCTCAGATAAGGAAAATCAAACTCTTTTCCATTATGAGCACATAATTTGGTCGCGCGATCTTGCGTTCCTAACAGAGACTTAAAATCAGATAGTAATTTTTTTTCATCATCATCTGCTAAGTAACGAACAGTGAGTCCAATTTCTCCATTTTGCTCATGGGTGTATTTTCCAATAGAGATGACAATTACTTTTCCAAACTCAGCATAGATGCCTGCTTTTTCATGGAATAAGTCTTCATCCGTTTGACCTTCTTCTCTTTTAAAGAAGCTTGCCTTTCGAGCCCATTGAACTTTTAAACGATCACTGAGTTGAGAATACTTTTCTGTACACCCAACGGTTTCAATATCAAGGAAAAGGATGTCTTTTAGTTCTTGATTCATACGATGCAATTTAATGGCGATATTTATTTAAAAGTGCAAAACTCCTTCTGTTTCAAGTTCTTTGATAAATATGAGATTAGCTACACAAATGGAATCCGGAACAAATAGAAATTTCTTATCGTAAATTTGAGAACCAACATAATAGCTGACCCAATACTCATTGTTCAAGTGCAATACAAGGCTATCTAATGGTTCAATCAACGAAGTGCCGTTAGGAGGCACAGTTTGTAAAAAATGCCTAAGGGTAGAGGTGCGTTGATTTTCTCCACGCTTCTCGCCATAGCCACTACTGGCAACCAATACATTTTCTAGCGCAAACGAATTTCTATTAATAAGATATACCCTCCACTCGTCTTGCAGTAAATTATTTTTTTCACTGGTAACTGCCAGTGTTACGTTTTGTACTTCGGGTATAATGATATCTTTTATCATTTTTCTTTAAAATTTTCTGCAATAATGCTTTCAGCTAATTTACCTTGCGGTGTAAAATCTATAGCGGCCATGCGATGAGGGCCATGAGGGTACCATTTCCAAAAATAAGCACCTTCCATCCAGGATTTTTTCCATACGGTTTCAAAAAATGCGCGGTAGCAGTTTGCCTGACACTCATCGGAAATTTCAGCCCCACTGTTTTCTTTTGGCCATAACCAAGGCTCGATGCCAGCTTTCGTATCACTTCGATATCCTATTTCTGTAAACAACACCGGCTTATTAAATTTTTTGTGAATTTGTTCAATTGATTTCATGGGTTCAATCCATCCTTTTTTTAACTCATTTACTGAATGTGTCTTGTCGTTAGTAAGAGAGAAATATGCTTGTATTCCAATAAAATCGAGGGCATCCCAAAATTTTATTTGTTCATACTCTTCATGAAAATTGGCCGCGTAAGTAAGTTTTCCTTTGTACACTAATCTTATTTTTGAGATAATTTGTCGCCAATCTCTTTCTCTTTCAATAGTGCGGTGAAGCTCCGTGCCAATGCAAAAGAGTTCAATTTTATTTTGCTCGGCTAATTCTGCATAATGAATAATGAATATTTCATAAAGCCGAAACCATCGTTGCCATGACGTATCACTTTTCATAGAAATTTCTCCTGGCCAACTTTTGCCTACCCATATGTGAGGTTTTAAAATTGTTTTAATCCCTGATTTGCGGGCCATCGCAGTTGTCTTTGAAATTCCTTCATCTGATTCTCCCCACCACACTCGATCGGAAGAGAAATTAGTTCGTAAGGTAGAAATGTTTGCATCGCGTTGGAAGGCGAATGGTGTTTGTGAAATCCAATTTATGTTGGATTTTTTTAAGACAGCAATTTCTTTATCCGTCACTTCTTCCCGCCCACCTACCCAACAAACTCCTTTTTGCCTTTTGCTATCGGATGGTTGTCCAAATGCTGATTGGCAAAATAAGATGAATGATAAACTGTAGATGAGTACGTTCATTACACTAAGGTATAATTGACATCTCAAAAAGTGAAAATATTTTTTCTTTCATAATCACTTTAATATGTTCCATCTCAACAGGCTTCCCTATTTCCTGTTGTAGCGATGTTACAGCCTTGTCATCAATTCCACAAGGAATAATGTGATTGAAATAACTTAAATCTGTATTTACGTTGAATGCAAGACCATGCATCGTTATCCAACGACTTGTTTTAACGCCAAGTGCGCAAATTTTTCGAGCAGTCAATTTGTTTTCAAAATCAATCCAAACGCCCGTTACGCCATCGATTCGACCCGACCTAATACTAAACTCCGCGAGCGTTTGAATAACAGCTTCTTCTAAAAGTCGCATGTATTTGTGAATATCAGTGAAGAAGTTTTCAAGATCAATAATAGGGTAAGCGACCAATTGACCAGGACCGTGATAGGTAATATCTCCACCGCGATTTATAGGGTAATAGCCTGCGTGGATCGTGTGCAAGTCTTCCTTTTTGATCAAGAGATTATTCTCATCCCCGCTTTTGCCAAGCGTATATACGTGGGGGTGTTCACAGAAGATTAAATAGTTGTTCGTTATTTGTTGTTCGTTAGTCGGAAGATCACGGTTTTGTTTTTTGATTTCCAGATTTTGATTGAATAAGTTAGTTTGGTAATCCCAGGCTTGTTGGTAATCAATCAGCCCGAGATCAATGAACTTCGTGTCTTTATTTAAAAGAGGATTCAATAGTAGTAGGATGCCCCCATTTAATTCTATTTTAACTTAGCCAGCTCTTCTTTGAGATAATCAATCGCTTCAATTGTATTTGACTCTACACCGTTTTCTTTTGCTAAATAGTAGGAGATCCAATCAGTCAAATGAATGAGGTAGTAATACTGCTCTAGCAATGAAGCGCCCTCGGCAACGATATCAATAATCTGGTTCGATTTCTTCTCAAAAATAGGTCGGCAAAGCTCCATGCGCTTTTCTACTCGCTCATGGTCATGATCAGAATATAAATAGATGACTTGTGCTTGCTGCAAAAAGTTTTCAGGAAATTGCCAGCCCACAATCTCATTGTGGTTCATCTCAGGAAACGTATTCACATGGGCCATCTGTTTTGCATTTTCATTAATTTGGTTTTGAAAACGAGTGGCCATCGCTTTCAATCGCTCATCACAATAAATAATAGGAAACTTACCCCGCAATTTTTTTGCGATCAATTCTGCTTCAGATTGAATGGCTCGCTCTCCACGATTGAGATATTCAATTGCATTTTCAGTTTCTTTAATAAAGGCGGCTCCAATTAAATTGGTGTGATAGAGCGCATACATCAGCGATACAATCATATAGCCAAGATGACCTCTGGCACTCTTGGATTCACCCGGTATTTGAATCCATAATAAATTGTATTCTTTTGCCACTTCAAGCATTTTGCCTCCAGAGGTAATACAAATGATATGAGCGCGCTTCAGCATCGCTTTATTAATGGCGACCAGTGTCTCTTCAGTATCGCCACTATAAGAACAAGCAATGAAAAGTGTATGTGGACTTACGAACTGGGGTATGTTATAGCCTTTTGAAACAGTAATAGGTATCGGCACTCGCCCGAAAGTCAGGGATTCTACTAGGTTAGCTCCTATGCCCGAGCCACCCATTCCGGTGATATGAATATTCCGAATATCGCTGCCAGGACGAACCAAGTCTACCGATTGCCCGATCTTAAGCGCTCTAGCCAATTGTAGGGTAAAATCTTCAATGAGTTTCTTCATTATTTCACGGTTAGGACTTCGCACGATTTGCGCGTAAGTAGTATATTCGATCAAAGGTAGATTATTTCCTGTGAGCGATAAAATAAAAAGGGGACAAGAAGGTGAAGAGATGGCAGCTCGCTTTCTCCTTGAAAAAGGGTATGAAATAGTGGAGCGAAACTATCGACACAAAAAGTCTGAGATAGATCTAATTGTGAAAAAGGCTAATTGGTTAATTTTTGTGGAGGTCAAATTACGCTCTTCGGATGCCTATGGATACCCGGAAGATTTTGTAGATTATAAAAAGGCCAGAAATATTGTGGATGGAGCGGAGCAATACACCTACGAAAAAAATTGGCAAGGGAACGTTCGCTATGATATTGTTTCAATTCGTTTGATGAAAGATAAAACGGAGATTCTACAAATTGAAGATGCCTTTTATTAAATACGAAGTACGAGATTAGTATTGCGATTCGTGCCTTGCACAGGTATTCAACATACTGCCGATAGAATGACTTTTATCTAAAATCACTTCGAATAAATCTCCTTGCCCCGATCATCCCACTCTTTTCTTAGATACGGTTTGATATCTTTTTCGAAAGGTTCTTTTGGATAGCTAATAATTCGCTTTCGTTTACCAGTTGGATAATTTTCAATCCAATCGTTCACTTTTTCATTGAAACGGTATTCACCCCGGACCGCCACTTGGCCGTTTTCATGCAACAGATAGTAGTAGCCTTCTTTCTCCCCATACTCAATTGGAATTATTTCTTTTAGTTTTTTTCGTTCTGCCGGATCGTAGTAGGTAACGCGTGACTCTTTCGGCCAGCCCTTGTAGTATTTTTCCTTGTCGTCCAGTAAATCTTGTCGATTGTAACGCATCCATCTTCCATGTCTCGTGCCTTTATAATAGATGCCTTCTTCGACTAGTTTATTCCCAACCATTTTTTTGTATGGGCCATGGAGCAACACTCCTTTTTTTGGATCAAATTTTTCGGAGTGTCTGATTTCCCGTCTGGTAAAATCATACCAATAGATATCGCGGGCAAACGTATTAGGCGCTTCTGATTTCTTGAGTTTGTAAAATAGCTCCAGGGTTACTTTATCACCGTACCCTTTCCGTGTAAAGCCCTTTTTTGTTTTGATGCCATAATATACGCGTCTTTTCGGTTTTTTCTTTTTGGTAACAATGGGTTCTTCTTCTTTTTCCAGTTCAAGTAAGGTGAAAGGCCGATCGGTATCAAAGGTAAATTGGCCTTCATGCACTTTCGGCTCAGTGCCTTGCGCAAAAGAGGTCAACGAAAAGAATAGAGCAACTAACAGAAACGGGTACTTCATATACTAATATGGTAACGAAGGTAATGCAAAATTATTTTGCCCTATAAATAAAGAGGACTTCTGTTTAGGAAGTCCTCTATTAGTTTGATGATTCAATGGAAATTACCCCACTAACTCTACGCTTCTTTTGATGAAAGAAGTCAGGTCGGCACCTGTTAACATACTTTGCGATAGCAGCCCCAGGTCATAAGCTTGCTTGGCTAACTTATTTTTTTGGTCATCCGCTTCAGCTTTAAGAATTTTTTGGATGATTGGGTGATTGCCATTAATAGATACGTTGTAGTTATCCGGCATGTTGCCCATGAAACTCATACCACCACCGCCTCCGGTTTTGGCCATGTCTTTCATTCTACGCATCCACTCACTCATGGTAATGGTTACGGGTAAATCACCGGGAGAAAGGGATTCAATAGCCAATGTCATAGCCTTATTGTTGATCGCTTTTTCAAAAATGCCTTTCACCAGTTCTTCTTCTTCTTTGCTCAAAACGCTCGCTACGCTTTCTTCTTTTACAATCAGCTTGTCAATGATTTCGCTGTCCACGCGCTTGAGTTGGGTCTTTTCTAATTTCTGTTCCAGGTTTCCTATAAAATGACTGTCTAACACACCATCCATCATTACTACATCATAGGATTTTCCTTTGGCTGCTTGAATAAAAGCATCTTGTTTACCCTTATCAGTCGTGTAAAGATAAATCACCTGACCTTCTTTGTCGGTTTGATTTACCTTTGCCTTTTCTGCATACTCATTCAAAGTAAAATACTGGCCATCTACATTTTTTAACAACGAGAATTCTTTCGCTTTATCATAGAACTTTTCATCACTGATCATACCGTAGCGAACAAATACACTGATGTCATCCCATTTCTTTTCAAATTCCTTGCGGTCTTTAATAAACATGTCCACCAATTTATCAGCAACTTTTTTGGTGATGTGCGAACTGATTTTTTTTACGTTTGCATCTGTTTGTAAATAACTTCGTGATACGTTTAATGGAATATCAGGGGAATCCAATACCCCATGAAGCAACATTAGAAAATCAGGCACCAAGTCTTTTACCTCATCTGTAATAAATACTTGGCGAGAATATAGCTGAATCTTGTTTTTCTGAATTTCAAAGTCATTTTTAATTTTAGGAAAGTAAAGAACACCCGTCAGGTTGAAAGGATAATCTACATTCAAATGGATCCAGAAAAGAGGATCTTCAGAGAATGGATACAACTCTTTATAAAATTTCAGATAGTCTTCATCTTTTAGCTCAACAGGTGCTTTAGCCCAAATAGGCGAGGTATTGTTGATGATGCGATCGGTGGTTACTGTCTTGTATTTTGGCTTATTATCTTTGTCAACGCCATCTTCAACGCTATCATCCTTCGTTCCGAATTTAATTTCAACAGGTAAAAACTTGCAATACTTTTCAAGTATTCCTTTTAATCTAAACTCATCCAGGAATTCTTCAGAATCTTTATTAATGTAAAGGATCACATCGGTACCGCGCGTTTCTTTTGTATCCGAGGATAACTCAAATTCTGTAGATCCATCGCATTCCCAACGCGCACCTTCCGTTCCTTCTCTAAATGATTTTGAAATGACTTCTACTTTTTCTGCGACCATGAAGGACGAGTAGAAGCCCAAACCAAATTTTCCAATAATATCTTTTGCGTCCGCTTTGTCTTTAAATTTTTCGACAAACTCTGCAGCTCCGGAAAAGGCTATTTGATTGATGTATTTTTTTATTTCTTCGCCTGTCATGCCAAGGCCTTTGTCGCTTACGGTGATGGTGTTTTTCCCCTTATCGAAACTCACCTCGATCTTCAAGTCGCCCAACTCACCGTTAAACTCACCTAATGCGGCCAGCTTCTTCAGCTTTTGCGTGGCATCTACGGCATTGCTAACTAACTCACGTAAAAAGATTTCATGATCTGAGTAAAGGAATTTTTTGATGATTGGAAATATGTTCTCGGTATGAATAGAGATACTGCCTTTTTCTTGCATATTGGAATGGATTTTAAGTGATAACCTGCTTTTCAAAGATTGTTCCAGCCTTATAAAAATGACAGAGTGGCAGAGATTAATCTTGTCTTATAGTAAAGTGTCTTTATTGGGCGTTCTATAAGTCGAAATTAGCCAACAACGACACACTTCAGATGTCAAAAAAAGTACCCCAATCTTCCAATCAGAAAGTGTAAAAAAGGAGAAATCGAATTGATAACTACAAGTTCATAGACTTATCATCATTGAACTAATGACCAATGCTATCAAAGATGACTTTATTACTGATAGGCGAGACCTGAAAATAGGATTGAGCATGATTCAAGATACCACCAGCACTGCGCTCTAAATTTCAAATAATGGCAAGAAGCACAAACCAATTTCAAGCATTTTCAATAAATCCAATGGTTCGCGCTTTGTAGATCAATTGGTTATTACCAAATTAGGTGGGGAATGGAGTTCGAAGATGGAAGATAGTGTTCATATCACAATTAAATTTACATCCTAGCAACATGGAACAGGAAAAAATTAATATTGTCATTGTAGAAGATGAGTTTGTAATTGCTGAAGATATTCGAGCGCGTTTAGAAGTAGCAGGATACCATGTAGTCAATACCTTTGATAGGGCAGAAGCGGCATTACCTTTCATATTAGATAACATCCCTGATATTCTTTTAGTGGATATTAATTTGCAAGGCAAGAAGGATGGTATTGAACTGGTTGAAGCGCTGCAACTGAAAGTCAATTTGCCTGTTGCTTTCATCACCGCTAACTCTGATGCGGCTACCTATGATCGAGCAAAAAAAACGCATCCTCACGCTTTCTTAGTGAAGCCTTTTACTACCTCAAATTTATTAGCTGCTGTTGACCTCGCGTTGTATCACTTTTCAGTAGAGACGACACCTTCACAAATTGAAAGACCTGTGGAAAGGGATCACCCGGAAGGTCAATTTCTGGTGAACCAATGTCTTTTTGTAAGAACGAATGGCAAATACAAGAAAATATGCAACAATGATATTTTGTTTATAGAGGCAGGAGGAAGCTACTTGCATATTCAAACTCGCACAGAACGCCACACGCTCTCTCAAAATCTCACGCATTTTCAGAAGAAGACTCCATTGCCAAATCTGGTGCGCATTCATCGATCATATATCGTCAATGTTGATCATGTTGATTCCTTTGAAGACTCGTATCTTTTCATCCAAAATCACAAGCTCCCGTTGAGTGATAATTTTAAGACTGATTTTCTTGCCCGTATTCACTGCCTATAGAGATATAATTATTTCTAACAGCGATTGCAAAAAACCGCAAACTATTAGAATTCATCAATATTATATTTCAGATTATAATTTGGTCATCATTTTTTCGAAGTATAATATTTAAATTCATACCACCACAAAGAATATAAAAATGGCTTATGAATACATAGATAAAGGGAATCATACATTGTACTGATTTTAAGTAAAATAATTTTTATGAAATGTGGAAGCATTTCGTGGACAAGAAAATAAGACTTTATGAAATTAGCATCGTTCGTAATCTTTCTGTTCGTGTGTCTATCTACAGTATCTCTAAGTCAGACTGCCGATAAAAATTTCCTAATTGGAAGAACCAATCCCGCCACTGACCCACGATTTGTAAAACTCCGCGATGAGCATTCCACTGGTAGCGCCAAAGGAGGGTATCTGCTTAAAGAAGCTTATGAAGCATTCATAAAAATGGCGGATGCGGCAAAGAAAAATAACATTGCTCTGAAAATTGCAGCGTCCGCCCGATCCTTTGATGCGCAAAAAGCAATTTGGGAAGGCAAATGGAAAGGCAAGACTCTTGTTGGAGGAATCAACATGACCACAGTATCCGACTCAGTAACAAGAGCTACCAAAATTTTACGCAGCAGTTCCATGCCCGGCACCTCACGCTACCACTGGGGTACCGATATTGCAGTCAACAGCATGGATGAAGCGTATTTTAAAAAGCAAGAAGGCATAGCGGTTTATAAATGGCTTAACTCTGAAGCGGCACGGTATGGCTTTTGTCAACCCTACAATTCCAAAATAAATGGGCGTACAGGTTACGAAGATGCTAAATGGCAGTGGTCATTTTTGCCAAAAGCTGACTTGTTTTTAAAAGACTACGTGCGAACGGTTACTTCAAATGATATTAACGATTTTGACGGAAGCAATACGGCATCTAAGCTTAACATTATTGAGCAGTATGTACAAGGCGTAGAATGCACTGACTTGCTGATAAAATTTAAAAATGATTCGGGAAAGGAAGGAGTAAAAGGTCTTCGCTCCGTAGTGATCAACCCAGACATGTATATTGAAATCCTTGATTACTCGGAAGGATTAATAGCTGTTAAAAATGAGACGGGGTGGGGATTTGCAGATATTAAAGGTAAAATAGTAATCCCTTGTCAGTATATAGCGGTTAGTTCATTTGAAAATGGTAGAGCGGTAGTATGTACTAAAGGTGCTAGCGAAGACTGGCGAATAGGTTATCAATATCTTGATGCTAAGGGAAATGTTTTGGGAAATTTTTTCAATAGCGCTAAAGGGAAAACAGAATGTGAGTTGGTTAATCTGATAGGCTCAAATGAATCTGAAGAAAAATACGCCTCCTACTATCTTACCAATTGCCCTGATGGCAAAATGAAATTTGTGTACAACGGGTTGGAATGGGGAAATGATATTACTTTTTATCCCAATACCACCATAAAAAATGTAATTACAACAATGGCCAATTCACCTGGAGAATACTCAACTTCTCTTAAGAAATTTACAGGCGAGAATACCACCTTTCTAGAAGGGGATTCAAAAGTGGCTATAACTGTTTTGAAAAATAATGAGGGCGTTTACCAGTCGGTGAAAATCAATTATTCGTCAGAGAATAGAGATTCCGCACTTTCCTTTTCTTTAGAAAAGGGGGGTGTATTGATGCGCAACGATTACTGAGATTTAACACCCATCTGCTTAGCCGGTTTTTTTTAATGGTTCAAACGGCTTCTGCAATACCAAAGGTCATATTGATATATCCAAAGTATTCCGCTGAAATATTATTTTCAATAAATGATTTTTGTGCGTCCGCTTCAAAAAGATTTACACCATGGAAGGCAATATGCACTTCATTGTCAAAGAAGGAGAAATCAACAGGACTTACAATCTCCTTACGAAAGGCCATTATCAATTGAATGAAAACAGGAGTAAGTAAACTTTTAGCTATGCCTTCATCTATACATTTTACACTATAGAGTTTATCAAAAGCTTCATTCCCGGTTTTAATAATATTTGTTTCGAGTTTTTCATGGATTTTCTCAATCAACTGACTACTTAAAAAAGAAGAGGCTAAATTATTGATGGCTTTAGTCACAATGTTGACCGATATCAAGGTCACTCTTGATGGGAAGCTTCTTTTTTGTTTCGCAATGGCATACAAACCTTGAAAAACGGTGTGCGTGTTACTTTTGCTGGTGGTATTCCTTTCTATTCTACCAGTCCAGTTGTTTCTGCTAGTACTGGATTGTGTACACCGCACATCAGACATGCGTATGTCAATACCATTTAGATGACCCTGCACCAGATCTTCACTTTCAAAATTGGACGGGCGATCAAAAAGGTCACCATCAATAAATTCTTTTTTGCTGATGCCTTCGCTGGACTTGTACTCCAACGTGCCACCAAAGAAAGAAAGGATCTTGGGTATTGCCGTTTTCTTGTATTCTTTGTTGATCGGATTAAAACCCCCATTACGTTTTATTAAAATATAAATTGGAGCGATGAGCGCATAGAGGGCGGTTATGGGAACAGCAGCTATGAATTGTTTTGGTACAACCTCAGGAAATACTTCAATGGAAATGGCCAACGCCACGGCCATGATTGCCATCCATTTAAGATTGCGCTTATATTTTTTAAATGAAAACTTTTCTCTTATGCCGAGCCGCTTTGCTTCCAGCGGCTTTATCAGAGGTTGGATCTCTTTTTCACTGTACGTTGCAAACTCTTCTTTGGATTTCATACTTAACTATTTGTTGAAGACTCCAATAAAAGTAAGATAAAAATTGGAACGCAACTCTATTCAAAAGCTATTAGAGCATTGGATTAGCTTCACAAATGGGCAGTCTTTTTACTTTTCTGTGGCGATCCTCTGTTTCCTCGGAAGGAAATCATGCGCCACAAAAAATTATAACCCCTAGAGAAAGAAAAAGAGGACCTTGGTGAATCGACCCTTGTAAGGAGTAGGTTACATCATCATCTTTCATGGCAAATTGAAAGAATGACACCTTCCGTATTATTTATTCGTAAAGACGAACGCCATCGGAAGATCAATATTAAAGACATTCAGTACATCAGTGCAGCAGGCAGCTATCTTGAGATTGTTACTCAGAATGAAATTTTTTCTGTATCTCAGAATTTGAGTCAGTTTATTCGCAGAAACCCTATTTCCTCTCTCGTGCGTGTACACCGCTCCTACATTGTCAATCTGGAGTGTGTAGATTCCTTTGACCATGAATACATCTATGCGGGGCAGCATCAGATTCCGATAGGTGAAAAATTTAGAGATCAATTTATGAAAGGAATACGGTGCTTTTAAAATAAGTTTACGGTTGACACAATTGAATTTCGTTCTTTGTTGAGATACCTTAACCCCATCAATATATTTTTATGAAACTACTGTTGACAACTCTCCTATTTATCCTGATTTACAATGGTGCTTTTGCACAAGGTGATTATACTGGCAGCCCATGCAACGGCACGGTCGGAGACACTAGGTTGAAAGCTCTGCTTCAAAAGAAGGAAATGAAAGAGTTTCACATCTCGACATGTTTTCTAGGCAGCGCATCAGCAACGTCACAATTGAAAGCAAGTGGCAAGGCCCCAATAAGCATAAAAGATCCAAACTTCAAAAGGCCGGACGATTTTGAAGAATGGCAGGAGGGAGATGTAATCTATGATTCCTGGACTTGCATGTATGAGGCAAATGCGGCAATGGATAATAATAAAGCAACAGCTTGGGTAGAAGGCATGGCAGGCAATGGGAAGGGAGAATTGTTGCTACTTCCAGAACTTGACGTTTCAAAGAAAATAGAAATACTTTCGGGATTCGGAAAGAGTGATGCCCTATTTAAAGCTAACAACAGACCCAAAAACATTGGCCTGCATATTTTGAGGGCAAAACCGGTTTACGCAGGAATGGCAGAATGCCATACTGCTTATGAGGGCATGGTTTTAGTTGCTTCAAGTAAGGTTACACTCAAAGACCTCAATACTTATCAGCCTTTAGTTTCACCCTCTTATAAAAAGGAAACGTATCAGCACGAAAGTCAAATCATGGAGTATGAGTATTGGCTAATGATCGAACTTATCGATGTATATCCGGGATCTAAGTATCAAGATACGTGTATCTCGGAAATCAGGAACGTAAAATAACGACTATTACTTAGTTATCTTTTCAGTCGCCTCAAACACAATCGTCACTTCAAATCCATTCCCTTGTTGAATGTTCAGTGTACCATTTAATTTCCGGGCTAAAGCAGCAATCATTCGCATTCCAAAAGATGCTTCCACATTTATTTTTTGATGGCCCTTGGAAAGTCCATTGTCCTTCACAGACAAATTGAGTTTGCCTCCCGCCTGTTGCATACTCAGTTTGATCACTGGTTTGCCGTCCGCATAAACACCGTGCTTCAAGCTATTGGTCACCAGCTCGTTGATGATCAATCCCATTTCTATGGCACCATCCATATCCAATTTTACCGGGCCTACACTTAGTTGGATTTGTATGTCGGGGTATTTGGCACGAAATGAATCGGCCAACATATCGGTCAGTTGACGGATATATTTTTCAAGATCGATATCAGAGAAATTTTCATTTTGATAAAGGAAGCTATGAATGAGACCCATAGAGTTGATTCGATTGGCGCTGTCGCGGAAAGGTTGCTTGGCATTCTCGTCACTTATCTTTCGTTCAGCTATGTTGAGTAAACTGGAAACGACCTGCAAATTGTTTTTCACCCGGTGATGAATTTCTTTGATCAACAGTTCGTTGTCGCGGTTGCGCTTGTCTAGCGCTTCAGTGCGTTCATTCACTTTCGTTTCCAACTGGGCAGCATTTTGTTCCTGAATTTTTTCGTTGATCTTCAATTGACTGATCAAATCATTTTGAATTTGCTGTTTCTCTTTATTACTGATGCCAAAGCGGATGGCAATACCAATTGAGAAAATAAATGCATCAATGAGCGTGGCGCTTTGAAGTATATAGTTAGTAGCTGAAACCAACTTGAAGGTGGAGGCCACCTGCCCGGCCATGCTTGCAACGCTTACGATGATAAGACTTGCCAGAAACAACCAGCCAAGTATAGTTTTCTGCTTATACACCCGATAGAAAATAAAAGGGAAAATGACAATTTGAAATATGATCACAGGCCCCTTAAACCAAACCGAATGAAGCGCGTCCAATTCGAGTAAGTAAGAAATAGTCTCGATCACAACCATTGATGATACCAGATATATCCCAAAGTTGAATACGCGGTGTAGCAATGGATCATTCTTCTTCATATCGAGGAACGATTGTGAAAAATACAGATAGGTAATGCTGATGAAATCGGAGAATATCCAAAACCAAGCAGGAGGTATTTGTTTGACTAAGGGGAGTACATCGCCAAGAAGACCATATTGATAGGTGAAGAAAATCAGGATTGCAAAAAGGTAAAGAGCGTAGTGGATGTAGATTTTATCATTTGATCGAATGAAGATGCTGTACATCGCACTCAACAAAAGCAACATTGCGATGGACGCAGCGAAAAAGACTTGATTGGAGCGCATGTTCACGTATTCAGTATTAAAATCGTGAACACTTATCACAGAAATAGTTAGCCCGCTACTATCCTTATCATCCACAAAAGGAAAGTACAAATAGAATGTATTGCCCCCGCGAAGAAGAGAAACCTCTACATGGTTGCCTTCATACAGCGCTTTGCCTGTCCCATCATAAAAGGAAACCTGCTGCATGTACCAGTTGCCAGCTTTCAATATCTTATGTTGTGTTTCGTCAGCAGTAACAGTTACCTGTACCCAGAAGGAAATATGCTTTGACAAGTCAGCTGGCTGAAACTGATTGAAAGAGGTTGGAATTTTATCTTTTGTTCCTTTACTAAATTGCAATTGAAGCTTTTGCGCCTGTGCAGTAAAAGTCAAAAACAGAAATAGCAAAATCAAGAATCTATTGACCCTCGAAGTGATAATAATAAATAGCTCGTTTGCCATGGGATACTAAATGTAAAAATTATTTTTGTATGCCATGCCAATCATTGCTACGAGTTCTTACAAGCCCAATCCATTTTACTTCCGAAACAGGCATCTGGAAACGCTGGGGCCCTCTTTGTTTGCACGGGGGGAGGACGTTATTTACAAACGCGAAAGATTAGAACTTGCTGATGGTGATTTTCTTAATCTGGATTGGCTGAGAAATGATCAACGCCAACTCGTTATTTTAAGTGCCGGCATGGAAGGAGACTCCCAGCGACATTATGTACAAAGAGCGGCCAGTTATTTTTTTGCAAGGGGTTGGGATGTGTTGGCCTGGAACTACCGGGGCTGCGGTGGAGAATTAAATCGATTATCTAAAATATATAGTTATGCAGATACCAATGACTTTCGTGTTGTCATTGATCATAGTGTAACTAAAGGAGGATATACTCGAGTAGCATTAATAGGTTTTTCCATGGGGGGTTGCCTGGTGACAAAATATTTAGGCGAGCAACTTCCTCCAAATCCTTGTGTGGTGGCTTCCGTATCATTTTCAGTTTCTTGCGATTTGCGAGACAGCATGAAAGAAACTGAAAAGAGTTTTGTCTATAACCGCTACTTCATCCATAGAATCAAGAATAAATTGCGGAGCAAAGCGGCTTTCCATGTGGCAATCAGAAACATTCCGATTGAGAAGATAAACACATTTGATGATTACGTCCGCGACTATCTCATTCCCTTTCATCACTTTATACATGCTGTTGATTTCTATGCACAATCTTCTTGCAAGCAGTTTATTGAATCAATAAAAGTACCGAGCCTAATGGTCAATCCGCAGAATGACCCTATTCTGGGCAACCAATGCTATCCTTTTGAGGAGGCAAGACATCATCCAAATTTTTATTTAGAAACACCCGGCTGCGGAGGTCACCTTGGCTTTTCCCTGATGAACTCCAATTACAGTTGGATGGAAGTAAGAGCCTTTGAGTTTATTTCATCCCAGCTGAAGTAAGATTTCCAATTAAAAGGCTTCTGACAATGCAAAGTTGTCATGCCACCTGATTCTTTCGTAAGTCACTTCACTTCCTTTTTCAATCACAAAATCAAACCCTATCTCCGCAAAGTAATTAGCGTCTCTCACAAAAAGGCCATTAGACGAGAACTCAGACTAGTTTAGTTTTATTCATCATTTCACCAAAGAGGTAAAAAAATAACCTAAAAAATTAAATATGAAAAGACAAATCAAATTCATTAGCTTACTATTCATTGTATGTCTAATAGCACTGAATTCATGCAAAAAAGAAGACATCGTATCTTTATTGCCCACTGTACTTTCACAAGATGCGCTTCAAGGCACTTGGCTAATTACGATTTCACAAGGTACGGAATGGGAAAAGACATTAGGTATCGTTACCCCAAAGGCCAATGAACCAGATTTATTAAATGGAACCTTAAAATTTATTGGCAATGAGGTTCAGATTAGGACCGGAGCTGGAATCTTAAAAGGTGCAGCTGGCTTTACTGTAGATGCTGTCAATTCAACAATGACAATTACAGGTATTGGCCTTTTTAATGTTAAAAATTACGTAGCCGGTAAAAGCATGAATTTAGAACAGCGCGAACCAAATACAGACAGCGATTATAGATTCAATAGTCAAGGCAACAACTATCTCTATTTTCAAAAATTTTGGACTACAACAAAGCAATAGGATTCTAAACTATAAAAACCAGACAAGATGAAAACACTTCCCCCAAAACTCTATGTGATCTTCCTTTTATCGATTTTGCTGGCATGCAGCAAAAATGAAGAAGCCCCAAAAGCAATAACTTTTTTCTTCGAAGTTTTTAATATTGATGAACCCACAGTTAACGGCCAATACCCCCCTGTCAGCGGAGCATCTGTGAAAGTATATGCTACACAACAATCTTGGTTAGATGGCGGAGCTCCAATTAAAACATTTACAACAAATTCAAAGGGTCAAATAGAGTCGTTTGATAAATTCACCAATGACAATTTATTTTTTGTAGAAAGTGGTAATTTAAACAATTGGCCAGATGCGCTCTCAGCTTTATTGTATGCTATACCTGGTATTCCAGGGGCCGCAAGTAATCCTGGAGCGATGCAAGGATCTGCAAATATACGTGAGACATTTTTGTCTTTATTTGAAGGTGTAAGTGGTAAGTCTTTCCTTCTATCAGATGTTAGGCAAAACAATATTTCCATTTTCGGAAATGTATCTAGCTGTAGTAAGGATAATTTTATCAAGCTTCAAAAAAACGCAAAACTTCTCTACAGCGAAGGGGCATCTGTATGCTCTGGTATTGCCGCATCACAGGAGTTTCCGTTGACTGGTTTTATAGGAAAAAAACTGTCGACTCCAGTTACGATCAACGGTACTTCATTGAATGAGTTTTCTGCGACATGGCCCGAGGCGAGTAACAAGGTCTATGTAACGATGGACTTCTCTCAGGTATGGACAAAAGAAAATGTGAATGGAAATATTGTTGTATCCATTTACACCAAGCAACCTTGATACCTTTTCTCTAAAGCTTGATATTATCAAAACTATCAATTATGAAAATAAGCATTAAATTATATCTGCTACTGGTTGTGGCTGTTGCAATTGTTGCTTCTTGCAAAAAGGACAATAATGTTGCACCAACCGTTGTAGTACCAACTGTTACCACTGAGCTTGTAACCAATATAAAGGCAACCTCAGCTCAGAGTGGTGGAAATATAACCTCAGATGGGAATGGCCCGATTATCCAGAGAGGCGTAGTCTGGAGCAAATCTACTAATCCTGCATTGGGTGCAATAGGTAGTTATGAGACTGAAGATGGGTCAGCATCTGGGCCGTTTGTAAGCACCATGACCACTGATATCACGCAAGGAACTACCTATCACGTAAAGGCATATGCGAGAAATCAGGCAGGAACGAGTTATGGAAGTGAACTTACTTTTACAACACTAAGCCTGAGTTTAGCGACCCTTACTACTGCACCTATTTCACTCATTACAAATAACAGTGCCAAAAGCGGTGGAACTATTTCATCTGATGGAGGAGACCCTGTAACACTTAGAGGTGTTTGCTATGGTACAACACTGAATCCTACGATTGCCGGTGGAATAAGTCCTGCTTCGGGAGCAGGCCCGGGATCGTTTACCAACACAATAAATGGGCTTACATCAAATACCTTATATCATGTGAGGGCTTTCGCTCAGAACAGTGTTGGCACTGCCTATGGCAATGATGTCACGTTTACATCTAATATCGGTATTGGCGACAGCTATCAAGGTGGTATAGTTGCATATGTTTTACAAGTAGTCGACCCCGGTTACAGCGCAAGTGTTCATCATGGTCTCATAGCGGCACCAAGCGATCAAGGCACATCCGCAGCGTGGTCACTTACACTAACAACTACCGGAGCAACGTCACTATTAATTGGTTCAGGTCAGGCAAATACAACTACTATTGTCAACAATCAGGGGGTGGGAAGCTATGCAGCTAAATTGTGTGACGACCTAGTGATTGGTAGCTACAGCGATTGGTATTTGCCAAGCTTAAATGAATTAACCACTGTGTACCAAAGCAGAAATGCCATTGGGGGATTCTCGCTTGCATTCTATTGGAGCTCGAGCGAGGCTGATACCAACAATGCCTATCTTCAATCGTTCAATAGTAACTCCCAGGCTCCAGGCAGTAAAACGACCAGTACGAATTACCATGTTCGTGCAGTTCGTACTTTTTAGCAGGTTACAAATTTAAATAGCATTATACGTTCGTCTTTATGGCTGCGCGTAGAAAATATTTTTTGAGTCTCAATTGTTATTTAAACTATGTGGTTTCAGAGTAAGATTTTAAAGTTCTACAATTTTTATGACGCTTCATCATAGACAAGGGAATACATAAATAATAGTTTATCTAACAGGATATATCTTAGAATTTCATTTTATTTCAAAACTTTCACCTTGCCATAGATAGTCAAATTGTTTCGAAAATTCGGGAAGATAATCAAGCTGTAGAATTCTGATCTAAGCAACATCAAACCTTTACGCAGACAGAAGCGCCAAAAGTGTTTAAGCCAGTATATGAAAAAGCGCTTGAAAAAATGGGAAGCCCTCTTTTAAATAAAGTAAAGGATGAACGAGCGTATGATGTAAAGAAACTAGTTGAGAAACGATTGAAATTGGATTAAGAAAATCTACGTATTGAAAGATCAGCGATTCAAAAAGACAAAGACCCTTTCCGTTTTATAGGAAAGGGTCTTTGCTTTCAGTGCGTGAAGAAAGATCAATCACCCGCTAATGCAGGAGTACTCTTTTCTTGTGCTAATTCAATTTCCTCTCCGTCTTTATTTAAGAATTTATATTCAGTGATTGCTAATGACGAATCTTTAATGAGTTCAACTGACTTTTTATATTTGAAAAACCAGCGCATCCTTTTTGAGATAATGCCTTTGGTATAGTAAGCAAACAAAAATGGATGTAGAGCCAATACTAGCTTCGTTTCATTTTGTTTTACAAACAAGTGAAGAATATGATCTTCAATTTTATCTGTAACTAAAATAGAAGCTTCAATTTTTCCACTACCATTACAAGTAGGGCAAACTTCTTTCGTAGCAATATTCATCTGCGGACGTACACGCTCGCGGGTGATTTGCATCAATCCAAACTTAGAAAGTGGAAGAATAGTATGTTTAGCCTTATCAGCTTCCATCTCTTCCTTGACAGTGTTATAGATAAGCTTCTTGTTATCCATGCCGCGCATGTCAATGAAGTCAACCACTATAATACCACCCATATCGCGCAAGCGAAATTGACGAGCCACTTCTTTCGCGGCTTCAATGTTTACGGATAAGGCAGTTGTTTCCTGGCTTTCTTCACGATTTGATTTGTTGCCGCTATTTACATCGATCACGTGCAATGCTTCGGTGTGTTCAATAATTAAGTAGCCGCCACCTCGCAAACTTACAGTCTGACCAAAAGCGGATTTTAATTGCTTCTCAACGCCTAGGTGTTCAAATATTTTAACCTTGCCAGTATATAGTTTGACAATTTTTTCTTTGTCTGGAGCTATATTGTGGATGTAGCTCTTTACCTCGTCATACATCTTCTTATCATCTACCATTACATTGTCGAACGATTCGTTCAACACATCACGGAGGATAGAAGATGTTTTGTTTAGTTCACCGATGACTTTATCACGAGGGTTGGCATCTACCATTCGGGCAATGCCATCGTCCCACATTTTTACTAAACCTCGCATGTCCTTGTCAAGCTCAGCCACTTCTTTGCCTTCGGCTACAGTGCGGATGATCACACCAAAGTTTTCTGGCTTAATAGATTGGATAAGCCGCTGCAGGCGCTTGCGTTCATCGTTACTGGAAATCCGTCTGGATATGCTCACCCCGGATGAAAAGGGTACCAAAACCAGGTATCTCCCGGCTAAGGATAACTCGCACGAAAGTCGCGGGCCTTTGGTAGAGATTGGCTCTTTTACCACTTGCACCGGTATTAACTGTACTTTCGAAAGTTGCTGGCCTATTTTGCCATGCTTATCAATTTCTTTCTCAAGTTGGAATTTATCCAGTTTTCCTCCGGTGATCTTCTTGGTGCGGACGAGCTTGGTGAACTTTAGCAGCGAGCTAAACTGAGCTCCTAGATCCAGGTAATGGAGAAAGGCGTCTTTCTCATACCCGATGTCAATGAAGGCTGCATTAAGCCCTGGCACTATTTTCTTTACAGTGCCAAGGTAGATATCACCAACTACAAACTTGCTTCCGTCTTGTTCTTCATGAAACTCAACAAGTTGCTTGTCCTTAAGAAGGGCTATGCGACATCCGTCCTGAGTAGCACTAATAATTAGTTCATTACTCAAAACTTAAAAAATTGGATGTTGTACAATAGGACTAATTTTTTTGGATTGGTATTGAAAATTCAATACCGATAATGCCGGGTCGTAACTTTATGCGACCCTACACTATTATTTTTTCTTATGACGGTTTTTTCTCAAACGCTTTTTGCGTTTGTGGGTGGCCATTTTGTGCTTCTTTCTTTTCTTACCACTTGGCATGATGTTTTTCGTTTTTGTGCGGACGGTACAGTCAGCACGGGTTTAACAATAATTTATTTTAAATCCTTCAGATAAGAATCCACCGTAGCTTGAACGGCCGGGTCGTTATCTAACTGCTTTACTTTTTCAAATTGCTGGCGTGCTTTCTCTTTGTTCCCTCTATTCATATAAGCAACGCCCAGCAAAAGTTGACCTTGAATGTGCTTTGGGTTTACAGCAATTAACTCATTCAGCCTCTCAATTGCACGGTCGAATTGACCTGATTGAATAGACAACATTCCCATGTTGAAAAGAGCAAATTCATTCTTGGGATCTTCCGCTAACACTTCGCGCATCATCTGAATACCTGTCATAGGCGAAGATGTGCTTAAATAGGTCATAGCTAGTTTTGTCTTAGCCTCCAGATTTTTAGGATTAGCTTCAATGGCTTTGCCCAACCATTGTTGTGCTTTTTCTGCCATTGCTTTTTGCTTTTCGGGCTGAAGGGCAAAAGTGTAAGCCTCATAATAGCTGTTGCCAGCCTTCAAGTAACTTTCTGTTGTGTTAAAGAACGTTGCTCCCTGTTCGGCAAACCACGCTGCACTGTCAAATTGACCCGATTGCGTGTATAAGCCCCTCAAAGAGTCGGCAAAGATAGCATTTTTTTGATTTGACGACCCAGTCAAGTATTGGGTTCTCAATGTTTTAATGGATTGAGTTAAAGCAATAGGTATATCGCTGTGTCCTTTGGAAGGAACCGCTTTCCGATTTATTGAAGAATCAGTTGCTTTTAACTGACTTTCATTTTCTACCACGGCCTTCGGCAACAAGAAAATGAGCCAAATAACGATGGCACAAGCGACAATTAAAATGATTCGGGTTTTTAACATGATAGAATGATCGTTGGTCGCTGCTTATTGGCTGTTTACAAAAAGATCGGACAGCTAATAACTAACAACGAACAACTTAATTACTTTTCAGCTAGTTGTTTTACCTTATCACTATTCTTGATTTTGTTTACAAAAATCTTGGCAGGCTTAAAACTGGGAATGTAATGCTCTTCAATGACGATGGCAGTATTGCGAGAGATATTGCGGGCTATTTTCTTCTTTCTCTTTTTATTAATAAAACTTCCGAAGCCACGCACATAGATGTTGTGCCCGGAGGTCATATTGCTCTTAACAATATTGAAGAACGCTTCTACGGAGGCGGAAACATCTGCTTTGTCGATTCCGGTCTTGTCAGCAATTTGGTTGATTACGTCAGCTTTTGTCACAGGGTTTGGTTTTGATTGTTGTCTTTTTTCGGGATCGCAAATTTAGAAGCAGTTCATTCAATTCCAAAATTAATTTACTGACTATCAACAAAATGTGGACATAAATTCGGCAAACAGTTGGCCTATTCGATTGAATCCAGTTTTTTGTTGACTTACTTTGATTTTTGAAAGGAATGAAACAAGTCGATTTCGCTAAAAAAATAATCCTGTGGTATGAAGAAAATAAGCGAGAGTTGCCCTGGCGTCATACCTCAGACCCCTATAAAATCTGGCTTTCAGAAATTATTCTGCAACAAACAAGGGTGGCCCAAGGCTTACCCTACTATCAACATTTTGTAAAAAGATTCCCAACAGTTTTTGATTTAGCCAAAGCCCCCATTCAACAAGTATTACGGCTATGGCAAGGTTTGGGCTATTACTCGCGCGCCCGTAATCTTCACACTTGCGCCAAAGAAATTGTAAGCAATTTTGAAGGAAAGTTTCCAACCTCCTATTTAGAACTCATAAAGCTCAAGGGTATTGGGCCGTATACCGCTGCAGCGATAGCCTCCATTGCCTTTAAAGAAAAAGTAGCGGTTGTGGACGGTAATGTGCTTCGGGTGCTTTCTAGGATTTATGGAATAGATCAGGACATCGCGGGTAACGAGGGGAAGCGTGTTTTTACAGCCAAAGCGAATAAGTTAATTTCAAAAGATCAACCTGATCTGTACAATCAAGCGATGATGGAGTTTGGTGCTCTGCATTGCTTGCCTCAAAACCCAAAATGTGAGTGTTGCATTTTTGCTAAAACGTGCATAGCTAATAAACACGGATTACAAAAGATGTTACCAATAAAATCGAAGAAGCTAAAAGTAAGGAATAGATATTTTTATTATTTCATCATTTCTAATAAGAATAAACTCCTAATGAAGAAACGGGAAGGGAAAGACATTTGGCAAGGACTTTATGATTTTTATTTAATAGAGAAGAAACGGAATCAGAAACTTGAAAGGATCATTCGAGAAGATGAATTATTAGCGAGCGCAACTATCGGGAAGAAGAGTAAAATTTATAAACACATTCTGTCACATCAAAAATTGATCGTGCGGTTTGTGGAACTGCAATTGCCATCTACAAAACGCATTATTATTCCTGCGTTAAAATGGTTTACCAACAGACAAATTGCCGCATTACCAAAACCAATTTTAATTGCTAATTATTTGAAGGAAGCATGAAATAATATTCAATGTATTGCGTGTGTATAGGGCAAATGGTTTTTCAAAACTATGATGATCTGGATTTTTGGTAACTTTGTAGCCCTTCAATCTAAAAAGGCAAATAATATGTCAGGCGTTAACAAAGTGATTTTGGTAGGCAGACTGGGTAAGGACCCGGAAGTTAGGAATTTAGAAAATGGTGCTACAGTAGCCAATTTTACCATGGCTACCTCAGAAATTTATAAAGACAAAACAACAGGTGATCGTAAGGAGATCACGGAGTGGCATAATATTGTGCTTTGGCGTGGACTTGCTGACATTGCAGCGAAGTATTTGCATAAAGGGGACCAGGTATATATTGAGGGGAAACTTCGCACCCGAAGTTGGGAGAAAGATAATGTGACACGCTACACCACAGAAATAGTTGGTGATAATATGACCTTACTTGGCAGTAAGCCTTCCGGTAGTGCTGGTCTAGATCGCATTCAAGCCCCCGCAATAAATGCAGCCAATGATCCTGGTGAAAGAACTTCCGCGGACACATCTGACGATTTACCCTTTTAGTATTGCATCAATTTTAATTGACACTTGGAAACCGTACCCATTTTAGAAGAGCCTCCCAGTTTTCTCCTAGCTGATATTTTATCTGCTCCGAATTACTTTTATATTTTTGGTTTCTTAGCCATTGCGGTTTTGCTTTTCATGTCTGCTATGATTTCTGCCTCTGAGGTTGCTTTCTTTTCACTCAAAGCTGACGACCTAGATCGATGTCGAGAATCAGAAGATGCTTCTGAAAAAAGTATTGTTGATCTGCTGAAGAAGCCAAGACTTTTGCTTGCTACGATTCTCATCATGAACAACTTCGTAAATGTAGGGGTGGTGACGATTTCAACTTTTTTAATGTGGGAAATGGCGGGCACCCGCAAACCTACCGAGACAATCTTGGGGATAGTAACCTTTGCTGCAACCTTCGCCATTACGTTTTTTGGGGAGATTATTCCTAAAGTATATGCCGCACGGCACAACTGGTCATTTGCCAAAAAAATGGCAAGCAGTTGGATGTTTCTGGAAAATGTATGGCGTCCCATTTCCTTTTTGCTCTTAAAGATGAGTTGGGTGATTGAGCGAAGGATAGAGAAAAAAGGATACAGCACAACGGTCGATGAGTTAAATCAGGCGTTGGAAATCACCACACTCAACAATAATACAACCACAGAGGAAAAAGATATTCTTAAGGGAATTGTAAACTTTGGTACACTTACCGTTAGGCGAGTCATGAAATCAAGGGTAGATATTTCAGCCGTGGAGGTAGAGCTTAATTTCAAAGAGCTCATGGATCAGGTAACTAAATCAGGATTTTCACGCATACCTGTCTACAAAGAATCAATCGATCACATTCAAGGAATTTTGTACATCAAAGACCTCCTTCCTTTTTTAGATGAAAGTGAAAATTATAAATGGCAGAAGTTACTCAGGCCAGGTTTTTTTGTGCCTGAAACAAAGAAGCTTGATTCATTACTTAAAGATTTTCAGAGCAAACGTGTACATATGGCGCTGGTGGTGGATGAATATGGAGGCACTGCCGGGTTGGTTACTCTGGAGGACTTAATAGAAGAAATTATTGGTGACATTAATGATGAATTTGATGAAGTAAATTTGAGTTATCAAAAAATTGATGATAAAACATTCGTGTTTGAAGGTAAAACATCCGTTCATGATTTATGCAAAGCCCTACAAGTGGAACCTTCAAGCTTTGATGATGTAAAAGGCGAAAGTGAATCATTGGGAGGGCTGATTCTGGAATTGCATGGGTCATTGCCAAAAGTTGGCGATCAGATTAAGTTTGGCAGATTCATGTTTACGATCCTGACGGTAGATTTGAGAAAGATTAATAAAGTGCGTGTTAACATACTGGATATAACAGCGAATAAGGATGAATAGGCGACTCCAAAAAAAGCACCCTACTATCAATCGAAATTGGTTTATAACGAGTCTACTTCCTGCTACCTATCTTTTGTTTTTCTCCTGTTCAGCTAATTACCAACCTAAGCCTAAAGGATTTAATAGGTTGATTTTACCTGAAGAAAAATATCAGGCACTGCCGGATACTCTTCCCTACCAATTTGAATACTCCACCGCTGCTAAACTTTTGCGTGATACATCCTGGATATCTGAAAAGCACTGGGTAGAAATCTATTACCCAACATTAAAGGCCAATATTCACATCACCTACAAAAGAGTAGATAACAAAGAGAAACTATTAAAGGAATTTCTTAATGATGCGTACAATCTTACTTCCAAACAGCAAATCAAAGCCTATGGAATTGATGAGATTAAAATCATCACGCCAAAGGGGAAGACCGCTTTAGTAGCAGAAATCAGTGGTGAAGTGCCAAGTCAATTTCAATTTACCATGACAGATTCGAGCAAAAACTTTCTTCGAGGAGCACTTTATTTCAATACACGTGTTCAAAATGATTCACTGGCACCTGCCATCGAATTTATGAAAAAGGAAGTGATGCATCTGATCAATACGCTGGATTGGAAAAGAATTAATTGATTTTGTATCGAAGGTCGATAGTATTGCATTTTGAATTTCCGGACACGCAAGTTTTTCAATATACGGGGCTAACTATAGTTGGGTTAGCAATTCTCAAATTGACT
>JANPBK010000027.1:0-9902 GCA_031430395.1 Cyclobacteriaceae bacterium | reverse complement strand
TGCGTTTTCAAATTTTCAAATAAGAATCATTTCTTTTTCTTATTTGTCTCCGCGGATTTCCGTGCCTCTTCACTGGCTTTCATGGCTTCTTCCAACTTGGTCATGAATTTCGATTTCTTGCTGGTGCCGGTCGCAGCCTTCTTTTTATTTTCCTCCATCAACGCTACTATTTTATCTTCATCTACAAATCGTTTGATAATAGCTTGTTGAGCGAACGTAATCAAGTTAGAAACAAAATAGTAGAAACTTAATCCAGCCGAGAATGAGTTCAAGATAAAGACCAGAAAAATAGGCATGATGTATGACATGGATTTCATCGGTCCAGCCACTGAACTGATTTGATTGTTTTGCCAGGTATAGATTAACGTTGATACGGTCATCAGCAATACGAATAAACTCACATGATCTCCATAAAACGGAATCGTAAAAGGAAGATTTAAAACCGAATCATAGGTGGAGAGATCTTCTGCCCATAAGAATTGTTTTTGTCGCAGTCCGATAGAAATTGGAAAGAAATAAAACATGGCAAAGAGAATCGGCATTTGTAAGATCAGCGGAATACATCCACTGAAAGGATTCACACCGGCTTGCCGATAAAGCTTCATGGTATCTTGTTGCGATTGTGCCATGTTATCCGCATTCTTTTCTTTGATTGCATCCATCTCCGGCTTTAGCAGTTTCATTTTAGCCATGCCCAGATAAGAAGTGTAGGAGAGTGGCAACAGGAGAATTTTCACCATTAATACCATCAATATAATGATCAAGCCATAGTTGCTTATGGAGCTTTCTAAAAAGTGGAAAATCGGAATGATTACAAATCTGTTGATCCAACTCATAGGGGGCCAGCCCAAAGAAAGATTCTCTTCAAATCCGGTAGTTACTTTTGTGATGATGTCATAATCGTTTGGACCAAAATAATAATGGAAGTTGGCTTGCTTGGTAGTAACATCATTGGCAGGAATAAATAATAAAACGCTGGTGCTTTTTACTATTGTTGAATCGGCCACATTCGTAGACATTTTCAACTCACCACCGGCAAAAGAATGTTGTGCAATGATGGAACTGATAAAGAATTTTTGGCGGATAGAAACCCATTTGACGGAGGCAGCGAGCGTTTCTTCTTTGAAGTCATTACTATCTCCGAGTCCATCAAATTTACCATCGGCTAAAAAATAATTAACACTGGTTTTAAGGCGGCTATCATTAATATCTTTCTCTTGCAATGCGATTGGATCGTTCCACTGGAACGTAAGATTTTTACCGGTAAAAGTAAGTCCGGCAGTTTCTAGTTTGTATCCTACTTTAAAGCCGGCTGCAGACAATGAATAAATATGTTTGATGAAGGCGTTATCGCCAATTTTGGCAGTTAAGAGGACAATCGTTGAGTCTCCTCTTTTAGAGGTTTCTGATTGATAAAATAGTTTATATAAGTCCACTTCTTTTCCGTCATATTGGGCAAGCAGCGAGAAGGAATTATTCCCATTAGCAATCAAGTTTAATGGCTTTTGATGGTAGGTCTTGAATTTTTTTAACTCCAGATCTTTGATATATCCATTGTTTGAGATTACTAATTTTAAGTCGCTATTTTCAAGCGCTATTGACGCTTCCTTTCCTTGGAGTAAACTTCCAAGATTTCCGTACGATTGGATTTCGACACTATCAATTTTAGTTGCTTTCGAGATAGCATTTTGTTGCTTCATCACCGAGGCTATAGAGTCAGTTTTAATGGCCGAAGGGGGTACCGGAGCCGCACTGAAAAAATAAAAGTATACCATTAGCAATACTGCGATCAACGTCATGCCTATGGCCGAATTCCTATCCATAATTTAATTTTAAAAGTCTAAATGATAAATGATTATTGTTCAATGATACTTGTTCAAAAATGAATTCTCCTGCGTCTAAAATCTATTGCCTCACGTCCCAAATCTTACGTCTAAAATCTATTGCCTCACGTCCCAAATCTTACGTCTTATATCTAATGTCTTATGTCTTACGTCTTATGTCTAATATCTAAAATCCTACTTCCCCTTATACTCCATCGCGGCAGCCACAAATTTGACGAATAATGGATGTGGGTTGAGTACAGTGCTTTTTAGTTCCGGGTGGTATTGAACACCTACAAACCATGGATGATCTTTTAACTCAACAATTTCAACAAGTCCGGATTCCGGATTAATGCCAGTACCTTTCAAGCCAGCCTCTTCCATCTGCTCCAAATATTTATTGTTGAATTCATAACGATGCCGGTGGCGTTCCTGAATTAATGTATCGCCATAGATGTGATGAGCTTTTGATCCTTTTTTAATTTTACAAGCATAAGAACCTAATCGCATGGTCCCTCCCTTCATTGTTACTTTCTTTTGCTCCTCCATCATGTCAATCACCGGGTGCTTTGTTTTAGGATTCAACTCGGTGGTGCTGGCTTCTAAGTGTAACACATGCCGTGCAAACTCAACCACAGCGCATTGCATACCCAAACAGATTCCTAAAAACGGGATCTTATGTTCTCGCACATATTTAATGGCTTCAATTTTTCCTTCCAGCCCGCGTTCACCAAACCCGGGAGCAACCAATACCGCATCTAGCGAACCGATAATGTGTTCAACGGTATCTTTGTGAATATCCTCTGAAGAAATCCATTTAAGGTTCACCTTACAATCATTTTGCGAGCCCGCATGAATAAAAGATTCCGCGATAGATTTATAAGCATCTGGTAATGAAACATATTTACCCACAAGGCCGATCGTCACTTCATTGATTGGATTTTTAAGTTTACCGAGAAACATTTTCCATTGTTCCAGATCTGGCTCTTGCTTGGTGGTCATTTTTAATTTGGCCAGCACGCGTTCATCCAGTTTTTCCTTCTTCATCAAGAGCGGAACATCATAGATGGTCTCCGCATCAATCGCTTCGATCACAGAATTAAGATTGACGTTACAGAACAGCGCCAACTTTTTCCTTATTTCCATGGAGAGAGAATGCTCTGTACGACAAACTAAGATGTCCGGCTGAATGCCATACGATAACAGTTCCTTAACCGAGTGTTGCGTAGGCTTTGTTTTTAGTTCTTTAGCAGCACTCAGATAGGGGATGAGTGTCAAATGGATAACAAGGGCATTACTTGAGCCAAGATCCCACCGAACCTGACGCACAGCTTCTACGAAAGGGAGAGATTCGATGTCTCCGACAGATCCACCAATTTCTGTGATGATAAAATCATATTGTCCAGTCTCTGCCAATAAGAACATGTTCCGCTTGATCTCATCTGTGATATGGGGAACTACCTGGACTGTTTTACCCAAGTATTCTCCTTTGCGCTCTTTGGTGATTACATTATTATAGATGCGACCGGTAGTGACGTTATTAGCCTGCGAAGTCTTGATATTCAGAAACCGCTCATAATGACCCAGATCTAGGTCCGTTTCTGCCCCATCATCGGTAACATAACATTCACCATGCTCATAGGGGTTCAACGTACCAGGGTCAATATTAATGTACGGGTCAAATTTTTGAATGGTTACAGAAAACCCTCTGGCTTGCAGGAGTTTGCCTAAAGAGGCAGAGATGATGCCTTTGCCTAGCGAGGAAGTAACACCGCCTGTAACGAAAATATATTTGGTTGTAGAAGACATGAGCCCTTAAAATTTCGGGCGCAAAGGTAGGGGATTTAGGAAATTACTAAGGATGCTTTGAAATTATTTTAAAATCAAGGTTTTCTAACTAAGTTTGGAAATTACGTATTTTCAGATAAATGGTTACACTGTAACGATTTGCTGTATACACAACTTGATAATTATTGAAACTCCTATGAGATCAAATCCCTTTCGGGTCATCCTCTTTTCGTTTTTAGTTCTCGCATTAAATCTTTTCTCTTTCCAAGAAGCTTTCTCACAGTCTGCTCCATTTAATAATGGTACGTTACCAAGACATCATACATTAGATCAAAGGACAGTAGAAGTAGTTTTTAGCTTAACGTTAGCCGGCACTTCAACCACCGGACAATGGACTGTGAGAGTTGACCACGATGGAGCCGGAGGAGCATTTTTACCTGTAGTAGTGCCCGTTACTGGCTTAAGTGTTGGTGGCGCATTTGCTGCTTCTGTTAGTCCTGTGGCAACCCAGATTTTTGTGCGGTTTGATGCTTCCGCCATATTTGGACATACGGCTACACAACCATATTTGCAGCCCGGAGAAACAGTAACAGTTAGTTTTGTTAATACCGGAAATACTTTAACCACCTTAGTCGGAGGTCTTGCTGTTCTTCCTTTCGGGCCATTGACTTCCAAAAACACCTATGTCCCTCCTGGCGGAGCAGGTGCAACTGGATCAGTAGATCTTGAAAAAGCTGGTACTGGATTTCCCGGTGCGATAGATGAATGTGCTCCGGTTAATACTGATTTTTTCATCTGGACATACCGATATAGTTTAAGATTTAGGAATAGCACCATGTGGGTAACGGCCGATCAAAAATTGAATATTACCTGGAACCCGGGAGCTACCCAAATAACAGGATTTCTCTCGGATAATGCGGGCAATCCAACAACAACATTTACTGATAATACTGCATGGGCTATACCTGGTACCCCTTATACGGTAGTTACTTTCCGGCCCGGTTATAATGCAACAACCCATGTGCCGGACGCAACTAATGGAGGTAAGACATACCCTGATGAGGTAGGTGGAGTATGTAACTTTCTGGCTACCGGTTTTCCTTCCGGTGTTACGGTTGGTGCCGCCTATAATGCATCAACCTTTCCAGGACTTCAAATTAGCCCGCAACAATTTGACTCCTTTGATTTTGACAATCAAAATCTTGCTACATTATCACTGACTCCATCAATACCACCGGCAACGTTAACGAATGATAGGGTTTGTCTTGGCTCCAATGTAAATATGAGATTTACAGATGCAACCGTATTTAACTGCATCGGCAATGGAACGAATCTCACTCCGTTTGGGGCTTACCCGGCTCCTCAGGGTGCTAGCAATGCTCCAATCAATAATCAACAACGATGGATACGTTTTGTATATGGTGGTTTTGATTCCGCCCTTCCACAGGGAAATATTCGCGATATCAGGGTTAATGTCACACAGGTTACAGATCCAGTCACAGGTGCTTTAATGCCCGGTCTAAATCCAAATCCAATCTTAAACGTAGTCTTTCCGCTACCTGTACCCACGCCAGCTCCAATGATTCGGGGATATGTTGAAACGGGTTTGGGTGGCCCAGGTTTTCCTGGCATTCCAGATCCATCTGGTGTCATTGAATTGCCCGCTAATGCAACAGCTGCTACGCTGCAGTCACTTTTGATTACAACTTTGTCAACGGCCAACCATGTGGTTGGTCAGCGTTTTTATGTAACACTTCAATATTGGAACACCTGTAATCGTTATGATCTGGGCTATGCACCCGTTCAGATTCCTTTTAACAGCCCCGCGCTTGGTACAGCTAGTGCTGTTGCTGATATGATTGAAATTATTGGAAAACCATTACCCCTTACAACTACAGGTCTTTCAATATGTTATACAGGGGCTACATTAGCAAATGGTTTTACTGCTTTTACTGCATTACCAAATCCTTTACCAGGCCCAGCAAGAACAGGAGTGAATTGGTACAGGAATCTTGCTGATTATAACAATATAGCAAAGCCCAAGATGGCCAATGGCGTAAACGTCATGACCATGACAAGAGGTACGTATAATGCAGCTGCAGGCTTGGGACAACCTATTGATGCGAATTTTGTGAATGGTAAGTATTGGTCGGTTTTTGCAGCACAAACTGCCTCTGGATTAAATTGCGAAAGCGATCCCATAGAAATTGTACTCTATCAACAACCTGATATTAATACTCTTGCTGCAGATATTCGAAATACTCCAACCCCAAGTCCAGCGCCTGATATATGTAATAATACCTCGGTCGTTTATACCGAAGGGGAGGCTGTACCAACAAAGAGAATTAATGCGCTCACGACCACAAATGCTGTATTGATTGATTTAAATACTGAAAATGTCTGGTCTCAGTCTTTTGGTGGAGGAGTTACCATTACTCCCTCAGCGACACCCAGCCCAACGGCATCGTATGCATTTGCAATTGTACCGGAGCCGCCAACATTTGTTACTAATAATATTGGTGTGGCGTTGCGATATGTAACACCGGCTCCTCCCAATGTAACGGTCACCACCAATTTTCCGGCACCTGCTGTACCTAATTTTTATACCTATGTTATAGCACCGCAATTGTGTACCAACACAGCTACACTTTTAAGTCAAAAAGTCTTTGGTACTTCTGCGGGAGGTTCTATTTCTCCGGCTACCCAAACCATTTGTGATTTAGCAGTTCCTGCACAACTTCAAGTGACAGGAACTGTGCCTCTTCCTTTACGAGGAAGTGTAATAGGCTGGGAGAAGAGAGTAAATTTGGGAGCGTTCGCAGTTGATGTTGCACTTAGTAATTCTAATCCAGTGGTTCCTCCACCAGCATCTATTCCCTTGGTAGCAGGAGCTACCACAACATATCAATTCAGAGCTATCGTTCAAAATGGAGTTTGTGGTACTGTATTCAGTCCTATCTCTACTTTAATAATTAATCCGATTCCACCGCAACCAACCATAAGTTCTGGGCCTACTACTTTTTGTTTTGGAGGATCAGTAACGCTGACCTCTAGCAATACGTTGGCTTCTACTTATCAATGGTATAAAGGAGGCGTACCGGTTGGCGGAGCCACTGCTCAAACGTTAGTTTTAAATACGGTGGCTCAAAGTGGAAGCTACACCGTTCAAACGTTTGGAGTGGCAACATCAAATTGCCCCAGCCCGGTTTCTGCTCCCACCGTGGTAACTATCAATCCTTTGCCAACTGCTACAGCGACAGGTGGAGGATCTTCTTGTAATTTGGTTGCAGCTCCGGATATTATCTGGACATTGACAGGCACCGCGCCATTTAATTTTACCATTACAGCTTCTACTGCCGTTCCAGGATTCCCGAAAGTAATTGTTGGTCATCCATCAACTACTTATACAGAAGTTGCTCCTTTGCCGGCCGCTACTACCAATTATCAGATGACGGTACTGACAGATGTTAATACCTGTTCGGCAACTTCATTGGGAGGAATAGTAACTGTGACAGTCGTAGGTATATTACCTCCTTCTGTTCAAACTTTTACTGCACAGGCAGCAGTGTGCGATGATGGCGCTATAACAAACCCACCTGATGCAATACTGGATCTATCTCCCAACTCTGTTGAGAATTATGCGGTATCATATCAGCTGAGAAGAATAAGTACCAATACACTTGTTCCCGGCACCATCAGTTTTGTTAGACTTTCAACGGCTGCAGGTATTTTGAATATTGATCCTACGTATGCCCAATTAGGGGCTTTTCCAAACGACCCATTGGGTTACCAGGTTATCATAACGGCCATCCAAAATGTAACTACAGGATGTGCTGGTGTTGTGCCAATACTTGGTCCAACCATAATTGTCAATCCTAGACCAGCTGTCCCAGCTGGGCCTGTAAATAATAGAGCCTGTTCAAACGCAGGAATTGGTTCGCCAATAAATGTAACAGCCCCCGGAGCGGGATTTGAAATAGAATGGTCAACGGCAGGCCCTGCGTTAGCTTCATTTGTTGCAGCCGTTCCTGGATCAGGTGCAGAAAGTGGTGCTCAGAATAACACCTTTACTCCAGCCAGTAACGCTACAGCAACATTCTTCGCTTTCACAAGAAACACAGCAACAAATTGTTTTAGCAGCACTGGTGTTGCAGTTGTTCACACACAAGATTTACTTCCGACAGCAGCAGCAGCAGGTCTTGACCAATTGAATCGTTGCGTGAATACTGCAACATTAACAGGTACCCCTGCGAACAATGGCGGATCAGGTCTTTGGACTGTTGTGGCTGGTACTGCAACTGTTACAACTCCCACGAGTGCAATTTCCGGTGTAACGGGTATGATTCAAAATGCTCCCGGGGGAGCAGCCACATCAGCTACGCTACGATGGACAGTTTCGAGCGCATTGGGTGCATGTGCCCCATCTTTTGATGATGTGATCATTACGGTAAATGCTTTGCCTACGGCACTAACAATTACACCGCAGCTTTGTGACGATGTTACCGGGGCACCTTTTACAACAGCCGGTGTAAATTTGGCTACGTATTCAGCTTCAGTAAGTGGAGGAACCGTTGATTGGTACGCATCCGCTGCAGATCGAACAGCTGGCGTTCCTAAAATCGTTGCGCCTGTTACAGTAACAAATGGTCAAACTTTCTTCTTTCAGGCCAGCTCTGGTATTCCTTGTACAAATAATGGGCAAACCACATTTACCGTAAATGCATTACCTGCAGCAATCGATAAGGCTGTGGAGTTTTGTGAAACCAGTGTTGGTTTAGGTTCTTCAACGGGCATAGACTTAACCGCTTTAGAAATGGGAGCCGGAGGCGTCACCAGTGGTGGCACAGCCGTGACGCGAAATGTGGAATGGTATGAAGATAATGCTGGCGCTTTAGGTGCTTTGATAGTTCCAGGTGCCGCAGCAGGAGCTGAACAGAATTACTCGATTACGGCTACCAAGTTAGTTCACGCAAAAGTAATTGACCTAACCAGTCCTGTCGTACCACAATGCTTCGACATTGCAGATGTCACATTAAAGTATAAAAAGCGACCTATTAATAATGCAATTCTTGGTAATACGTCTGTATGTACAGGGTCAACGACCTTCATCTATCAAATAGATAAGTTTCTAAATGCCTATAGCAATACCGGTGTTGCCCCAACGGTTCATACTTATGCGTGGACAGTAACGGGAGCAGCCGCTACCGTTTTTGGTGGAGGTGCAGCAACTGACTTCTTTGTGTTGCTTAACTTTCCGGGCCCTACCACTGGGGTTGTAAATATTAGCGTTGTTGAAACTGTGGATGGATGTGTAGGCAATACAAATACATTTGCCGTTACAGTTGCGGCTGCACCTTCCCCATTAGTTATTTCCGGCCCTGCCCAAGTATGTACAAATGATATTGGCTTTAGAAATTATTCTGTACCCTTAAATTTAGGATCTACCTACACCTGGTCCGTATCGGCTGGAGCTTCAATTATAGCACCATCCACAGGAATTAACTTGAATTTGGTAACTGTTAACTTTGGGGTAATTACACCAATCACAGTCTCTGTGAGTGAAACCAGTACTTCCGGTTGCGTTGGAGCGCCAACATCGTTAATTGTTAATGTAAATCCAAAACCTGTTGGAACAGATGCACTCGCCCCAGCAATATGTAGTGATGCGAATGTGAATTATAATATTCAAACCGCTAACATTAATACTACTGGCAACAGTGTTCCTTCTACCTTTAGTTGGATTGCGGCATCGAATACAAATGTTGGAGGAGAGAGTACGGTTGCTCAGGCGGGAGGAATAATAAATGATAATCTGGTTAATGTTACCAATGCCGATCAAACGGTGTTGTATACAGTAACCCCGACAAGCACAGTAACTCTTTGTGTTGGAGCAAGCTTTACCGTATCGGTAATCGTTCGCCCCAAACCGGTTGGTGTGATTGCATCACCGTCCATATGCAGCGATGCCAATGTTAACTATAACTTACAGACCGCTAATATCAACGGTCCCGGAGGGAATAGTGTGTTATCTAACTTTAGTTGGATAGCCACAGCCAATGGTAGTGTAGGGGGAGAGAGCACCTCGGCTCAGACCAACGGAACGATCAACGATAATTTAACGAATGTTACCAACGCGGACCAGACGGTTGTTTATACCGTCACCCCGACAAGTTCTGCGAATAACTGCTTGGGGGCAAACTTCACGGTGTCTGTGATTGTACGTCCTAAACCGGTTGGAGTGAATGCCGCAGCTCCTGCTATTTGCAGTGATGCGAATGTGAATTACAATAT
>JANPBK010000026.1:0-22130 GCA_031430395.1 Cyclobacteriaceae bacterium | reverse complement strand
CCGCCATCAGTTTTTCAACATTTTCAAATTTATCCCCTTTATAAAACTTGATGAGAGAAAGTTGAGCAAGTGATTTAGCTACCTCGATATGATTTCGTCCGAATTGCTTCTCTTGACTTGCTAATGCTTTTTCAATATTATCTTCAGCTCGTTCGTAGTCTCCAATCGCGTAGTCAATGTCGCCCAATAATTTTTGAGTGGAGGCTGTTTTGGATGAGTTATCTCCATATACTGCAATAGCAATTTGATTCGCTCGTTGTGCAATCTTATCAGCCTCCGTATAATCTCCTTTCGCTAAAGCAAGCCTGCCCTGGTTCGTTAAAGGCTCAACTAGACGAAGGGAACTTTTCCCATACAATTTGTCATACTCACTAATCAGTTTATCTAAAAGATCCTCGGTGGCTGAGTATCGACCTAATTGAATGAATAGACTTGCGAGCTGTTGAGCAGTACTTAATTCATCTATTCCAATAATATTTTCAGCTTTGGAGATAATTTTTTGTGTACGATCCAGCTTGTCTTCCGCTTCATCAAATAGGCCTTTGAGGCCAAATAACGTTGCTTGCGTCTCAAGGGCACCTATCAGATAGATTTTCTTATCCTCATCTTTGCGAAATTCCTCCAATATTTTCAACGACTTATTTAGGTTCTCTTCCGCCTTCTCGTATTGACCAAGTTTGATTTGTAGACGGGCGATATTGGTTAACTCAGCACCATAAAGAAAATCTTTGTCATCATATTTGGCACGTGCTACCAGCCCCGCTTTATCTAATACAGCATTTGACTCTGCATAATGATCAGTTAACTCATTTAAATTGGCTATGTGATTTAAAATTTCAAGGTGATCTTTATGCCATGCGCCAATTTGCTTTGCAACCACCTCTTCAAAACTTGTTTTATAAATTTTGGCAGCCTCCTGAATTTTGTTTGTATAATCTAAATAGTAATTGGCAAGTTTAATTCTCGCGAGATGTGTTTCCGGTGCTTCTTCACCAAAAAGATCTGCTTTTATTTCGATGATTGACAGTAGATAGCTTTCAGCCTTCGTGTAATTTTTTTCATAGAGCGCCAAGCCTAACAAAAAGTCCATGACTTCTGTAGTTACAATATTGTTTTTAGGTAACTCCTTTGTATTCGCTAAAAGGGCAAGGGCGTCTTTCTCCAGATTTTTGGTTTTGTCGCTATTTAATTTAGAATCAAACTCTACTGCTTTCAGTCTGACAGAGTAGATGCTATTCTTATAGTTGCTATTAATCATTTTTTCAAATTCCAATTTTGTATTGGCATATTTTGAAGTGCTTCCCTGCGCTAGCAACCTTTTAAGTTGCGCTTCATATATATAGGCTGCCAGGTAATGAGAATTCTTATGAGAACTTAGTAAGTTGCTTAACGCCCTGCTGTACCCTGTACCTGTTGGGAAATCCTCATCAATCCCTAGCCCACCTTCTACTAATAGATTTGAGTAAAGAAATTGATTTTTGGCAAACGCAAGATAGGACTCATCCAGGTTTTTGTCTATCCAACGAGCTGCTGAGGCAAAAGCAGAGTCCGCACTATTGAACTTACCTTGATTGCTAAATGCATTCGCTAGACCTGTTAACAAACGAGCATAATCATTATAGCGCACTTTTAACTCCGTATCAGAGAGCTTCCGACTTTTTAAGGAACCTTTGTCGTCAACATATGATTCTTGTTTGATCGCCCGCCCGGCAAAGTATTTTTGATTCGCTCTAAAAAGTTCTACTGCGTCTCCATAATAACCTTGCCCCGTCATGGTCTCAGCCAAGGCTACTTCCCAATGAGCTTTTGTGTCTTCATTAAAAAACGCACCTTTTTCTAAAATCTTTTTTGCATCGGCTAGATAATTTCGCGCCACCCTATACGAGCCATTTTGTGTATATAGTTCGGAGGCACTTAATAATAACAAGCCATGCTTTTGACTATTTTCCTTATCAATAAGAATACTTTTAGAAATGGCCTGCTGAATATTGCTTTCAAAGTCTGTAAATTTTCCTGATGCTAAGGCGAATTTTGCTAGCAGTAAATAATACCTCACTAAATAGGGGTTTTGATCCCCGAGTTTTTTGAATGCCTTTTTTTTAAATTTTTCCAAGGCAGCGGTTGCTTTATTATAGTCACCCGTTTCATAAATGGTTTCTACAGCGGCTATTGCTTTGTCATTCTTACTCTGAGCGGTTGCCAGAGAGGCAATGATTAATAAAAAGCCTAGTATTTTAAAGATTTTCATATCCAAAGTGTTAGTAGATTAAATATAACTAATTTTTTACGAACGCTCGATGCGGCTATTCTTGTAAGGGTTGATCAAAAATGAACAACTCATTAATTTTATACTTCCATGAGCTTATGAAGGATTGTGGTGGCAGCTTTTGTAATAGGTGTGCCTGGCCCAAAGATCCCGCTCACACCAGCGTTGTACAAGAAGTCATAATCTTTCTTCGGGATCACCCCTCCGGCTACAACCATGATATCCGGTCTTCCAATTTTTTTGAGTGCATCAATCAATTCGGGTACTAATGTTTTATGGCCTGCCGCTAAACTGGAAGCACCCACTACATGTACATCATTTTCAGCGGCTTGCCTTGCCACTTCTTCCGGTGTTTGAAATAAGGATCCAATATCGACATCAAAACCAAGATCGGCAAAAGCCGTAGCAATGACTTTCGCACCACGGTCATGCCCATCTTGACCCATCTTGGCTACCAAAATACGCGGCCTTCTTCCATCTAATTCTGCAAATTGATCAGATAGCGCTCGTACTTCAGCTAATTCTTTCTTGTTTTTCATTTCATTTGAGTATACCCCTGAAATAGATTGAATGCTTGCTTTGTATCGACCAAATGATTTTTCCATCGCAGATGAAATTTCTCCTAATGTAGCGCGATGTCTGGCAGCTATAATGGCAAGCTCAAATAGATTTCCATTGCCAGTGGCAGCTGTCTGTTCTATATCCTTTAATGCAGAATTAACTAAATCTTGATTTCTTTCTTTTTTTAATTTCACTAATCGCTCAATTTGTTCATTGCGAACAGCGGTGTTATCAATATCTAATATATCAAAGTCAGGTTTTTCATCGGTGGGGTATTTATTCATCCCCACAATAACATCTTTTCCGGAATCGATTCTGGCTTGTTTGGCAGCAGCAGCTTCTTCAATACGCATTTTGGGGATTCCGCTTTCAATAGCCTTTGTCATGCCACCGAGCTTTTCAATTTCTTCAATCAACTCCCATGCCTTGTTGGCTAATTGTTCCGTCAAGTATTCCACATAGTAGGATCCTCCCATAGGATCTACAACTTGGGTAATACCCGTTTCTTTTTGTAAGTAAAGTTGAGTGTTACGTGCTATACGAGCTGAAAAATCAGTGGGCAATGCTATTGCTTCGTCTAATGAATTAGTATGGAGCGATTGTGTTCCTCCTAGAACAGCAGCTAGCGCTTCAATGCAAGTGCGTGTGACATTATTGTAGGGATCTTGTTCCGTTAAGCTCCAACCGGAAGTTTGACAATGCGTTCGAAGTGCCATGGATTTTGGATTTTTGGGATCGAATTGTTGTACGATTCGAGACCACAATAGTCGCCCGGCTCTCATTTTGGCAACCTCCATAAAAAAATTCATACCAATGCCCCAGAAGAATGAAAGACGTGGAGCGAAATCGTCAATGGCAATACCTGCTTTTAGTCCTGCCCTAATGTATTCTAGTCCATCGGCTAACGTATAGGCAAGTTCTAAATGAGCAGGAGCGCCTGCTTCATGCATATGATACCCACTAATGCTGATGCTGTTAAACTTGGGCATAAATTTCGAGCAATACGAAAAAATATCGGCCACAATACGCATTGATTGTGCGGGTGGATAGATGTACGTATTTCGAACCATGAATTCTTTTAGAATATCATTTTGAATGGTGCCGCTGAGTTGATTTGGTTTTACACCTTGTTCTTCGGCTGCCACTACATAAAAAGCCATGATCGGAATTACAGCCCCATTCATGGTCATGGATACAGACATTTTATCCAGCGGTATTTGATCGAATAAGATTTTCATATCCAACACCGAATCGATAGCCACACCAGCTTTGCCTACATCCCCCGAAACACGAGAATGATCAGAATCATAGCCACGATGGGTTGCCAGATCAAAAGCTACCGACAAGCCTTTTTGCCCGGCAGCTAGGTTTCTTCTATAAAATGCATTGGAATCTTTGGCAGTAGAAAAACCAGCATATTGTCGAATGGTCCATGGTCGTACCGCGTACATCGTGGCATATGGCCCTCGTAAGTAGGGAGGTAGACCGGCCTGTGTATTCATTAGTTCCTGATCTTCTATGTCAGAAGAATTAATGACAGACTTTACTGAAATTTTTTCAGGGAAAACACTGGGTTCATGATTATTCCCTAATTGAGCTGGTTTGATCGCTTCAAATGATATTTTTGAAAAGTCGGGTTTCATGTTCGTGTTAATTCTTGAAATTTTCCCCAGGATTTCTCTGCCAATTGATGGGATACCGATTCAACAAAATAGGATCCTGCCAACGGATCGGCCACAAGCGAAAGAAACGATTCTTCTCGTAGGACAGATGATATATTGCGCGCTACCCGAGACATCATAGGATGATCTTGGACTTCTAGGTCTAACGTTAATCCATTACAACCTCCTAATATGGAGGCAAAGGCCGAATAGGTTTCTTTAATGAGATTACCATGTGGTTGAAATGCAGGATTGACCCAAGCAGGCGAAAGTGCATGAATGAAAACGGGCTTCTCTAGTTGTATATTATAGGCACTTGCAATAGACGACCACAAAACCCGTACTACTCGCAGTTTTATAGCTTCCAGGAAAAAATCATTGCCAATAGAAAACGAAAAAGAAACTTGACTGAAAGCTTCTTCAATGGATAAATCAGCTGATAGCAGTTTTTCAATCTCTCCTACGGCATTATTTAACGCATTGGCAATCTCATCTTCAGCTTTAGATTGACTAGCAACAATTATTCCTCTTGACTGATAACCCTTCCAGTTCTTAAATTTTTTTACCAGATCATAATCAGGATTTGAATTCCAGTAGATATTCCCATTAATCTGATTTTTGTCATATTTTTTTTCGGCATATGCATGAAAGGAAGCCAAAAAGGGTGCATGCGTTGAAGTAGCTAGAAAACTGACAGAGCAATAGGGCAATTCTATTTTGTCAAGTAATGTTTCAGGCTTAGCAGAAGATCCATTGAGAACAAAATATATTCCATCAGCACCATTTTGCAAGTGAAAAAGGGCCAATGCATTAGCTTCTTTTTCATCTTCTACTAATACTTTTGGCATATTTACCCAATGGCGTGCATCTGTATATGACGCCATGGAGGATTGAAGCGGTGGTAATTGTGAAGAAGTTGCATCTTCAGCTGTATAATATGGCTTCATCTTCAAACCAGCTTTTTCAAAAGTTAGTTTTTCAATAGAACCAATCCCTTCCAACTCTTTAATTGCAGCGATTTCCCAGCTTTGTAAGTTTCGGGAAGAAAAAAAATGTTTCACGGAAGGTTTCACGAATTAGATTGTAATCTTCTTTCAATTTGAAATTAAGTTTCCAATTAATCAATTTTATTTCTAAAAAAGACACTTAATCCATTACTGAAATTCTTTTTTAAAAGTCAAGTGTGATTTTTCTTTTTTACCTCTTTTGATTTTCAATTTTTTTTACACCTTTGTCTCCCCCGTAAATTAAAAACACTAAAAACCCCGAATCCTTGAACTCAACACTATCCGTTGAATCTGCTACTGTTTGGAATGAATGTCTTGATATCATTAAGCAAAGTGTAGATGAACAAAGCTTCAATACCTGGTTTAAACCCATTAGTCCTTTGCGAAACGAAGGTGATGTGTTGACTATTCAAGTCCCTTCGCAGTTTTTTTATGAATGGCTAGAAGAGCATTATGTGCCTGTCTTAAAGAAAGCAGTGCATCAGGTATTGGGCGAAAATGGAAGATTGGAATATTCGGTGATAGTAGATAGTGGGAATCATAACAATCCTCCTGTCTTGGTGAATTATCCAAATGGTAATGGCTTTAAAAAGAGTAATGCGCAAGCTGTTAACGCCAATGGGCATGAAGAATATTCACCGTTCAGTTTCAAAGCACTCAATCCTCAAACTGTTAATTCGAGGCTAAACCCCAATTATTCTTTTGATAATTTCGTTGAAGGCGATTGTAATCGTTTAGCGAGATCTGCAGGAGTCGCGGTAGCTAAAAAGCCAGGTGTGACTTCTTTTAACCCGTTGATGCTTTACGGAGGGGTGGGCGTTGGCAAGACGCACTTGGTACAAGCCATTGGAAACGAGATTAAGAAAAATCTACCTGAAAAGATTGTATTGTATGTAGATCAGAATGATTTTACCAGTCAGTTTTTGAATGCACTTCAAAATCACAAGATGCAGGAATTCCAAAATTTCTACCTCCAGGTAGATTTATTGATTTTGGATGATGTTCAATTCTTAGCAGGACGAGAAAAGACACAAGAAATTTTCTTTCATATTTTTAATCAATTACATCAATCAGGCAAGCAAATCATCATGACCAGCGATTGCCCGCCTCGAGATCTAAAAGGATTTCAGGAGCGTCTGCTTTCTCGCTTCAAATGGGGGCTGACAGCCGATTTACAAGAACCTGATTTTGAAACGAAGCTGGCCATCATCCATAATAAAATGGAATCTGATGGCATCGAAATTCCTACTGAGGTAGCCGAATATCTGGCATTTAGTGTAGACACTAATCTTCGTGATATGGAAGGCGTTTTGAACTCCCTGCTTTTTCATGCCACATTATTGAAGAAAGAGATTGATTTGGAGCTGGCGAAAGAAGTGCTTAAAAATATCGTGAAAGAGATACAGGCTGATGTAAGTGTGGATTTCATTCAAAAAACCATCGCTGATTATTTTAAAGTTGAACTGGAGGCGATGAAGAGCAAAGTGAAGAAGCGCGAAATTGTGATTCCTCGTCAAACGGCTATGTATTTTTGCAAGCGTTATACGCAGTTGACTTTAGCGCTCATAGGATCCAACTTTGGCGGGCGCGATCACAGCACCGTTATTCATGCGCTGGAATCTGTGGAAGATATGATGAAGACAGATGCTAACTTCAAAAATACTATTGATGAACTAACGAAGAAGTTTAAGTCTAGAATGTCATCCTAGTTATTTTTTCATTTTCCGGGAACCTTGAAAATTTCTTTGTCAATGCCGGGAATCACATAGAGGGCATTTTCATAGTACACTTTTTTCAACACCGAGTCTGGAAGTTCCAGCCCATACATTTTCCAATGGGCGTGTCGTTTGCGATAGTAATCAAAATATTCATCTCCTGTTTCTAACACTCGAAAATAAGTATAGTATTCTTCTTTTTTATAGGTGTCTTTCCCAAACATAACCCGGTCTTGATATTTGATCATAAATTCACGGGCTGCTTTAGGTTGTCTTCCTAATTCAGCCAGCACGGCACCGAGTTCTGTGTAAACGTTTGGCATTTCATCAAATAACTTTCCAAGTCTTTGCAGATCATTTCCAAACCAACCCAGATGCGCATCAATGAATTTTGTGTTTGGATGATTTCTAAAAACATGATGTTGCTCGCCCATGATCTGTTCAAAGGAGGGTACTTTTTTTGGATCGCGATAACGTCCTGGCTCCTGCTTTAGCTCCAGCCAGCGTTCGTTGTGTTTGTCTTTAGGATTCCAAAATGAATTAGGCTCGCCCGAATGAATTAAAACAGGAATACCTAACTCACCGCACTTCGCCCAAATTGGATCGAGCCGTGGATCATCGACTGCAATTCGATTACCATTATTGTCTTGGTCTGTCAGGCCAAGTCCCTTGTATACTTTCAATCCTTTTACCCCTTGCTTCACCGCTTCTTCCATCATGGTTAAAGTTTCTTCCGGCCAGCCTTTATCATCTAGATTTTCGAAATTGATATTTAGGAAAATAATAAATCGATTAGGGTGATTTTTATTCACATTGTCCAATGACCATTCTAATACTTTTCCGCGAAATCCACTGAGGTTCACCATGACCCCCATGTTGAGTGAATCCATTTCTACTACTAACTTGTCTAAATTTTGCACAGGCATAATCCATTGGTGATTGTGCACATCGATGAATGGAAATTTAGAATGGGTTAACGGATGTTCAGGTACTTTTAATGTAGAGATAGGTTCATACTCCTCTACATCCATCACATTATTGCGGTATTGTATTTTCCCAATGAGCCAAAACGTGACTCCTAAAAAAATCAAGACTAGAATAGGCAGACCAATCCACCGCTTTTTAGAAAAACCCATAAGGAAGATTTACCTATTGAATCGAAATGGGAACACGCACAATGATTTTATCCCAAACAAAATCCATGTTCACTCCGGAAGAATCACTGGCAAAATTGATTGTAAACTGTTCGGTTTCTGTGTCAGCTGAGAGCACGGGAACGTCAACTTTCACAACATCTAATTTATAGTTGGGCTCTGTAATCCCAAAGAAAACACCTAATTCACTATTCAGCGAAATTTGAAAAGAATTAGCGCTCGGTACTGCATACATTCTGTAACTACCGGCATTGACTGGCTTCCCTGCAAAGTTAATATTCTTGCTAAAGGTTATTTCTGTTGCCGCATTAGCACCTAGCCTCCAATATTTGCCATAAGGTTGTAATGCTTTGTCTTTCTCCTCACCAAAAATAAGTCTTCCTTTTTTGAAGGGTTGGCTAAAGGTTACTTTTACATCAAGCCCACGATCACTAAATGTGGTTGTTTTTGGAGGACTCTTCGGAAACAAATTGCTGTAAACGAAGAAGCCAACAATGGCTAATAGAATAACGCCTATGCCGATAATTATTTTCTTCATCATAATCAGGGGGTTTTGATTTTTAAGGTAGTTTCAAGGTAGTGATTATTTGAGAAAGAATGAAATAGCACGGCTTTCTTCTGGATGTTTATAAATAGGGTTGGTTTCATTTATCATTATTACTGCAAATAAAACGAAAGAGGCACCTCTTGTCTTGAACTATTGAATCCATATAAGTAGACTCTGCCTTTAAACTTATTGAAGAAGTCAATCACCTCTTGTGGGTCTTTAACACGTTGTCGGTTAATTGAAACAATCGTATAATTTTCGGGCAGGCTTAAGCGCTTAAATAGCCCATCATGAATTTTATTAATTTTTACTCCATAATCTACGGATTCTAAATTAGCACCTAGTTTAGCGTCACTGTATATTTTACGTTTTACATAGTTCGAGTCGCCATTTTTATTAAACAGTGTAATATTGGCAATGGCAGGTTTCCCGTCTCTTACGTAGGATACATTCAATTTATCTCCCGGATAGTGATAACTCAATTCTTCTTCGAATGCACTTTTACTATTGATCTCCGCATCGTTGAGTTTTGTAATAATATCTCCTTCAAGTAGCCCTGCTTTGTTTGCGGCTCCTTCTCGTGTTAGGTCACCTACCAATACGCCTTTAAATTCTTTCACATTAACATCCAGATCATATTTTTTGGCATTTTGGTAATCGTACTCCATCACATCGCCTCCAAAAATAGCTTTCTGTGGTAGGCCATATTTAATCAAATCCTCTACTACTTTCTTAGCGATGTCTACAGGTACTGCAAACGCGTACCCCGTGTAGGAACCTGTTCGGGAAAGGATAGCAGTGTTGATACCTACAAGATCTCCATTCTTGTTCACCAACGCTCCACCGCTGTTTCCAGGATTAATAGCAGCGTCTGTTTGAATGAATGACTCTATGGGAAACTTGTCTTCCACTACATTAATTCTTCTCCCTTTGGCACTCACAATTCCTACAGTAACAGTGGATGAAAGTGAGAAAGGATTTCCTACGGCTACAACCCATTCGCCTACCGCAAGGGTTTTTGAATTGCCAAGAGTAATGGCAGGTAAATTGGTCTCTTTAATTTTTAACACGGCTAAATCAGTGGATGGATCGGTACCGATAAGCTCCGCATCATATGACTTTTTGTTGTAGAGAACCTGAATTTTTTCAGCCGATTCTACTACGTGATTATTGGTAACGATGTATCCATCTTGGGTAAAAATAACACCGGAACCGCTGCTTACCTGTGTCTGCGAACCTCCTCCTCCAAACAATAAATCCCAGTAGGAATAGCTTGCACCGCTTTGCGAAATACTATTGATGTAAACCACGCTGGGCGTTGCTTTGGCTGCGGCCTGACTAAAGTCAACATTATCGTCCGCTACAGTAGGAGTTGGTGTGATAACATTGGGTCGATAGATTTCTTTCGGCTCAAAATTGTTGACATTCAACTCATTGCTAGCCTTTTGTCGGGCCGATTTTTCAGTTTGATAGGCGAAAAAAGTATAGGCACCCGCTAAACCTGCAATAAAGCCAATGACAATTGTCTTAAATGTGTTCATAGCATTCGAATTTAGTCAATCAACGCAGAATGAATTGTTTTGGTTGAGATTTACCTGATATGGCAAAAGTTGAACCAAATCGTAGAAATGATATTTTGGCAGTATTATTTTGACCTCAAACCTGAATGCATTTTTTTACCTTTGCGCCTTATGGGAATCCGTTCAATCCTCGCCAAACCTTTCGCTGCATACATTGCCAAGCAGACCAACGAATGGTCATCGAAGCCAGTTCAGTATCAACAAAGGGTTTTTAATTATTTGATGGCTGAGGGTAAACAAACTCTCTTTGGTACAGATCACGGTTTTGCGGATATCCGATCTCACGCTGATTTTGTAAAACAGGTTCCCATTAGAGACTATGAAGCCCTGAAACCGTATGTGGAAAAAGTGCTACATGGCGAAAGGGATATTTTGTGGAAAGGCAAACCGGAGTATTTTGCTAAGACTTCGGGAACTACTTCGGGAACAAAATACATCCCAATTACGAAGGAGTCCGTACCCAACCACATCAACAGTGCCCGAAATGCCTTATTAAGTTATGTACACGAAACAGGCAACGCTTCCTTTTTAGATGGAGGATTGATCTTTCTTTCGGGGAGCCCGGTGTTAACTGAGAAAGCAGGAATCAAAACAGGGAGATTATCAGGGATTGTCAATCACCATGTTCCTCAATATTTGCGATCGAATCAAAAGCCCAGTTATGAAACTAACTGTATTGAAGATTGGGAAGAGAAATTGGATAAAATCATCGATGAAACTATCCATGCAGACATGACATTGATTTCAGGTATTCCGCCTTGGGCTCAAATGTATTTTGATCGTATACAAGCTCGCTCGGGTAAAAAAATCAAAGATGTGTTTCCTAACTTTTCCATGTTTGTTTATGGAGGCGTAAATTTTGAGCCCTATCGCGCAAAGCTGTTTGAAACGATTGGCAAAGCAATTGATTCTGTTGAAACCTATCCTGCTTCAGAAGGATTTATTGCTTATCAGGATTCTCAGCGGGCGGAAGGGTTGCTATTGCTTCTCAATACCGGAATCTTCTTTGAATTTATTCCAACAGATGAATACTTTAACGAAAAGCCAACAAGACTTTCTATTGAAGAAGTTGAGTTGGGAAAGAACTACGCAGTCATCATCAATAACAACGCAGGTTTGTGGGGATACTCTCTTGGAGATACCATAAAATTTGTTTCTAAGAATCCGTATCGTATTATAGTAAGCGGTCGTATTAAACATTTTATTTCCGCCTTTGGCGAGCATGTCATTGGCGAAGAGGTAGAAAAGGCCATGAAGTACACCATGCAAAAATTTCCGGAAGTGGAGTTAGTAGAGTTTACGGTAGCGCCTAATGTGGCCCCTGCGGAGGGAATGCCTCATCACGAATGGCTCATTGAATTCTCTTCTGGTCCAAAAAATATGGAGTCATTTCAAGTAGAATTGGATCAACAACTGCGGCAGCTCAATGTGTATTATGATGATCTGATTAAAGGCAACATACTTTCTATCCTAAAAATCTCTGCATTGAAAAAGAATGGGTTTATTGATTACATGAAATCGCAGGGCAAGTTGGGAGGACAAAATAAAGTGCCACGGCTTTCGAACGACCGAAAGATTGCTGATTTGATGGGACCGTACATCGATTAAAGATTGAGAAGAAGTTCATGCCCCAATTAACTATTCTCATGCCTGCATTTAATGCAGCCCCTTACATTGAAGAAGCTATTAAAAGTCTGTTGCTTCAATCTTTTTCTGATTTTGAACTTTGGATTATTAATGATGCCTCCACGGACGAAACATATGGCATCGTCAAATCTTTCCAGGATCCACGTATCAAAATAATCAACAATGAAATAAATCAGGGAAGAGTCCGAACGATCAATAAGCTAGTCAAGGAGATTCAATCACCCTACTTCACGGTTACCGATGCAGATGATGCCTCTCACCCAAGACGCCTTGAGAAGCAAGTTGAATTATTAGAGCGCGATCCCAACCTGATGATGTGTGGCACTTCTTTTTGGGCCATAGATCAGGAAGGATTTTTGGTTCGTAAAATGATACTCCTTCAGGATATAAATGCTTTGCGGATAAGGACACTGGAGCAATCTCAGTTTTTGGGACCAACAACGGTAATGCGTAAGGAATTAATCAATACATTTCCTCACTTCTACAGAGAATATTTTATCGATCAATATGCCGATGCAGATTTGTCTTGTCTTATTCTGGATAACTATACCTCTACCAATGTAAATGAACCGCTATACTTTTATAGAATAGTAAAATCATCAGTTACTCGAAAGAAAGTAACGGTGCGTAATCTGAATTTGCATCTTTTAGTTGGGTTCCTATGCAAGCAACGAAGGGCCTATGGTCAGGATTGTTTGCAAAGAAAGGCTCCTGAGGAAGCAGATGAATTTTTAAGTTCAGTACAATCCATATACGATTTAGATAATTCCTACTTTTATAGGCATCAGGCTTTCTTTCATTTGTATTGGGGATTAACTGATTTAGCATGGGATAATATGAGGAAGGCTATTCTGAAAATGCCATTTTCAGCAAAGAATTGGTTTAGTCTCTTCTATATCATTTTTCGAATTGCCTGGTTTAAATTACATCGTAGCCTGAACAAAGTCCATTATAGTAAGTTTATGAATGCTGTATGACAGAGGATAATAAAAAGCAGATCGCTATTCTTGGATCCACCGGCTCTATCGGCACGCAGGCGCTGGATGTTATTGCCGCCCATCCCGAAAAGTTTGAAGTAGAAGTGCTAACAGCACAGAACAATGCCGGTTTGTTGATTGAACAAGCAAAGAGATTTAAACCTAATGCTGTAGTTATCACAAATGAAGATCTCTATCAACAAGTAAAGGAAGTGCTCATCCCACTGAATATTAAAGTATTTGCGGGGGAGAATGCACTAGCCTCTATTGTACAAATGGATACCATTGACTTAGTGCTCACTGCGCTAGTTGGCTATGCTGGACTCAAACCAACTATTAAAGCCATTGAAGCGGGCAAATCGATTGCCCTTGCAAACAAAGAAACACTTGTCGTGGCGGGTGAGTTAGTCACGCAACTAGCCAGATCGAAAGGGGTGAACATCTATCCGGTGGATTCGGAGCATTCAGCTATATTTCAATGCTTAGTGGGTGAGTTTGATAACCCCATTGAAAAGATCATTTTAACAGCTTCTGGCGGCCCCTTTCGAGGAAAGAAAAAAGACGAGCTTAAAAATATCACCAAGGGACAAGCGCTTAAACACCCTAATTGGGTGATGGGTGCCAAGGTTACTATCGATTCAGCCACTCTAATGAACAAAGGCTTAGAAGTGATAGAAGCTAAATGGCTTTTCGGAATAAAGCCTGAGCAAATCGAGGTGATTGTGCATCCGCAGTCAATTATTCACTCACTCGTTCAATTCCGTGATAGTTCTATCAAGGCGCAGCTGGGTTTACCCGATATGCGCTTGCCTATTCAGTATGCTTTAGGCTATCCGGAAAGGCTAAGGGCAGATTTTCCCCGATTCAATTTTGCTAATTACCCGGCACTCACTTTTGAGCCTCCCGATACAGAAACTTTTCGTAATCTTGCACTCGCTTTTAAAGCCATGGAAAGGGGCGGAAACATGCCTTGTGTGTTGAATGCAGCCAATGAGGTGGCCGTAGCGGAATTTTTAAAAGACAGAATTGGTTTCTTAGAAATGTCGGAGGTAGTGGATCATTGTCTGTCAACAATGAGTTTTGTTTCTACGCCAAGTTTAGAGGATTATGTGGCAACGGATAACGAGACGAGAAGTATGGCTATTGAATTCATTGGTAAGAGAAGATAAATAATTTTCAAATCATCAAATCAACTAATTTTCAAATTAAGTATTTATGGAAGGAATGATCATGACGACTCAATTACTCTTGAGTCTTTCAATATTAATTGTTGTGCACGAAGGCGGTCATTATTTTGCGGCTCGGTTATTTAAGATCAAAGTCGAAAAATTCTATCTCTTCTTCGATTTCTTATTCCCAATGGCGAATGTGCTTAACTTCTCATTACTAAAAATAAAAAAAGGAGATACTGAATATGGGATTGGTTGGTTTCCGCTAGGAGGTTATGTGAAAATTGCCGGCATGGTAGATGAAAGTATGGATAAAGAGCAACTGAAAGCTCCTGCTGAGCCGTGGGAATTTCGTTCGAAACCAGCTTGGCAGCGATTGATTGTGATGATGGGAGGAATCATTGTGAATGTAGTAGTCGGCATTTTAATTTTTATTGGATTGATCTATTTTATGGGAGATCAATTTGTATTAAATAAGTATGTCAATGAAAACGGGGGCGTTCAGGCATTAGGGTTAGCCGAACAGTTAGGAATCAAGACAGGTGATAAGATTATAAAAATTAACGGTAAATCGTTTGAGTACTTTGATGATGTTGCTAAAGCGGATGCATTGCTTTCTCAGAATGCATCGTATACGGTTTTGAGAGGTGATCAACAGTTGGAAATTGCTATCCCTACTAACTTTATCGAGAATTTTAACAAGAAAGAAGCTCAGGGAAATTTTCTGCTTCCCAGAAGAATATTAGTTATTGAAAGCATCGCTAAAAATACCATCGCTGAAAAGGTAGCCTTAAAGCCAGGGGATCAGATTGTGGAGGTAGAGGGCAAATCCATTTTATATCAAGATGAGCTAAGTGATGCAATCAAAAATTTGAAAGGGGATACCCTCCATTTCAAGGCGAAACGAGGAATGCAAGTTCTTGCGTTTAATGAATTATTCAAGAACCAAAAGGGTATTGGATTTTATCCTAAAATGCCAACAGAAGCTTTTAAAACTGTGGATTATTCATTGGGTCAATCTGTAGTCTTAGGACCGGGTAGGGCCTTTGATGTGATCTGGCTTCAGTTAAAAGCATTCAAGAAAATCTTCTCCGGTCAAATGTCATTTAACAAATCATTGTCGGGTCCAATTGGTATGGCACAAATGTATGGTGGGGTGTGGGACTGGGAACGTTTCTGGCGAATGACAGGATTGCTTTCTATGGTACTGGCCTTTATGAACTTCTTGCCTATTCCCGCATTGGATGGAGGGTATGTAGTATTTTTATTATATGAAATGATCAGTGGTCGTGAGCCTTCTGAGAAATTCTTTGAAAACGCTATTAAGTTTGGAATGGCGCTACTCTTATTATTGATGGTATTTGTATTCTATAATGACATTGCCAAATTATTTACAGGCGGATAGTTTTCTGATTGGTGCTTCGAGGAGTTCAGTTTGATACAGAATGCTACATCGTTTAGAAGTTAAAAGTAGATTTTAACGATAGGATAGTATGGAATGAAATTTTTTTCCTGCTTTCTATTTTTCTAAATATCCTTTTTCAAACCGCTAAAAAAATCGCGCTTCGCGCGATACATATGTTCATTAGAGGGGAGGGCGCGGTAGAAACTTTAGTATTAAGCCCCAATTATCTCATACCGACCCGTGTTTATGACTGCTGAGGCTTTCGAAGCCATGTATTTCGTCCCTCGTTAATGTTACACCACTCTTTATTCATCAGTCATGTGGTGGGGGATTTTTAATTGACTACTTTATCCACTTACACAACAGTCAGCACACTCATTGCCTGGCTTTGAATGTGGGATACATGTGCGGCCAGACAACGTGTGTGCAATTGTTGATCCTTGTCTATTTCATTTTGTTAAACATATAACGGGCTATTTTCCATTGTCCGTTTGTTTTTTGAAGAACAAAAATCTCTCTGTTTTCTTCTGCCACGGTTTGACCGTTGGCATGAATTAAGGTTGTGCCCTTTGACATTGTCCGAGCAAAAGCATAGTCGCCATTAACCACTATCTCGTCTATATAAAATTCAATGCTTAATTTAATTTGCGAAAAAACAAATTCGTAAGCTGCTTTTACTTGGTCCTGTCCGATAGCGGAAGGTGCATTGGAAGGCATAAACACTCCATCGTTTGTATAAAGTGGGAGCACTTTATTTACATCAGAAGCATTAAGGGCATCACGGTAAGAAAATAATAATTTCTCGATGGCTGTTTTTTCTGTAGTCTGTTCCATTGTGTTTTGAGTTAAATTGTCTGATTGTTTTTTTGTTTCGTTTGTACAAGCCGCTAATGATATAAGCAGCGTTGCGGAAATTAATAATAGTTTCATAGCTTTTTTTTAAGAGTGAGATACTTTGTCTTTCGCTTCTGCAAGAGTAACTGTTTTACCTAATGCTCCAAATTCGTGAAGGTCACCAAAAACTTCAATTCGTATAGATTGGTCTATGCCTCCAACGTGGAAGGGCTCAAAACCACTACTTGAGATAAGTTCTTCAATTTGTTGATTGCTGTTAGTGCTGTCGGAAGCGTAAAAAAGAACTTTTCTTGCAGGACTGTTAAACGCTGCCCCCACCAAGGAGCCGGCACCCAATGTACCAAAAGCTTTCACTAGTTTGGCGCTTTTTGGAATTAAGTTGGAAAGAATTTGTCCGGCCGATTCATGTTCTCCAACAATTTTTTTAAACCCGCCATTTCCGTCAGGAGCGATTGGATTGGAAACGTCAACAATGATTTTGCCTTCCAACTCTACTGCATAGGTTTGAAAAAACTCTTTTAAAGAGTTGAAATAAATGGCAGGGATAATTACATCGGCTTCTTTGATTGCAGCAGACGTTTCTTTGGCCGTTACCAAGCTACCAATTTTGTTTGCCAATGTCTTTGCCTTTTCTAAATCCCTTGAGGCAAGAATTACTGAATGGTTTCCTTTGACAAGGTTTGTTGCAATGGCCTCACCAATATTACCAAGCCCTATAATGGCTACTTTTGTTTTTGTATTTTCTGTGTTCATTTTACTTTGAGTTGAATTTGTTTTGTGTCAAAATTGACAATACAAAGGTGTGATGAACAAATTGCCCGTACTTATAAACTGGTTTAAGAAATAGTCTTAATGTAGATTAAGGGTTATTGGCCGCTTCTCTCGTTTCTTATTTTACTGAGAAATTCGGGTGTGATACCAAGATAAGACGCGATTTGAGTATTCGGCAGTCTATTAGAGAGATTTGGATATTGTTCCAAAAAGCTTTCGTATCGCTCATATGCCGTTGTACTGAAAGTTTGAAGCAATCGGTTTTGAAGTTCAATGTATTTGTCTTCAATAATTACACGGAAGTTTCTGTTAAACTTCGGGTAGTTGGTGTATAAATACCAAAGGTCGCCCTTGGAGATTTGAAGTATGGTAGATGGCTCTATGGCCTCAATAAACAATTTGGAGGGTCGCTCTTTGTGTAAACTGTCAAGGTCTGTAATCCAGTCGTCTTCTGCAGCAAATCGAAGATTGTGTTCTGTCCCCGATTTATCTACCCCATACATTTTGAAGCACCCTTCTACCACGTAAGTAAAATATTTACAGATGTCGCCCTCTTGCAAAATGTATTGTTTACGTTTTATTTTCCTCTCAGTTAAACGGCTTGTTAAGGCTTGGCTTTCGTTATCGTCCAAAGAAAGATAACGGTCGAAATGTGATAATAAATTCTTGATAGCCGACACAGATTATTTTATTTACGGATTAAAGATAGTGTTTACTATACTATCATGGAAGACTTGAATGGGAGATTTGGCTTTTGCTATAGTTTTAGTTGCTCTTTAAGTTTGCGCGCCTGCCTGAGGTAGGCAGGGCTATGGCAGGTGCCAAATGCGCGGGGTAAGTCGCAGCAAAGTCTTTTTAAAAATGCACAGGGTCGGCTACAACAAAACCAAAAAGATGAATAACTTCACCACGCATGAAAAAGCAATGATCCGAAAAATGAAGACTTGGGAAAAGACGAAGAAACAACATTCACAAAGCAATTAATTTCTGGAGATAGTTAAAAGTGTCTTCCTAATTGTGCTAAACTTGGAAAATCATTTTAATAGTGGAAGGCAAAATTCAATCCCCCTGTAATGCCCATTTTTCAATAACCTTGAGTTTTCTCCAAAATATTTATTGAATACTCTTGCTCACAGGGAAATCCAAGATGAACTTCGTTCCTTGATTTTGTACACTTTCCACGGTGATACTTCCTCCCATGGACTCAACTTGTGTAAGGGTAAGAAAAAGACCAAAGCCTTTACCTTTTGTCTCCGGATGGAAGCGTTGATAAAGTTTGAATATTTTATCTTTTGCATATCGCATGTCGATGCCGATGCCATTGTCATTCACGACTATCCTTACACGACCATCAGCAATAGCATTGGAACAAACTATGATAACAGGTCTTTCCGAACTTGAATATTTTAGTGCATTATGAATTAGGTTATAGAATATACTGTGAAAATAAGGACGCAACCCGTCTACACTTACCGCTTGAAAATTGGTAATATCTATGCGACCACCAACTTTGTCTATTTCGTCTGTTAGCATCTGTAGTGTTAATTGAAGTTGCTCCTTCACATTCACCTGCTCAGCAACATTTCCTAATCCTTTACGAATGCTTAAGACGGTGGTTAAATCAGAGATGACTTCATCCAAGTCATTTACACTTGCCGATAATAAGTTTATTAAATTCTCATCGCCCTTGGGTAGCAAGTTGACCAAACCTTTTATCCGAGCAACTGGTCCACGAATATTATGAGCTGTAATAAATGCAAACTGTTCCAACTGAGTATTTTGATCGATCAACTCAGCATTCAACTTTTCGAGTACTTTAGTTCTTTCCTCCACGCGATCTTCTAATGTTTTCTTAATATTCTCCAATTCAACATTACGAATTTCTAATAATTCCGACTGCGTGGCTAGACCCTCGTTTTGAGAACTGATTTCTTCATTTTGCGTCTCTATCTCGTCTTGTTTGAGTTGTATTTCTTTAGTTCGTTCTGTTACTAAAAACGCAAGACGCTCGGCATTATTTCGCAACGCCTGTGTACGCCATAAATAAACAAGGTAAACACTTGTTACAATGATGAAAACCATAATCAAAATAAACAACGGTGTTCTCCAAAAGGGTGTTTGGATACTGATATGTATAGCTAATCCATCTTTTTCCCATTCGCCAAACGAATTAGATGCCTTTACATGCAGTATATAGTCACCCGAAGGAATATTGGTAAATTGTATTCTTCTCTCATTTTCTATAAACTTCCATGAATTGTCAAAATTTTCTAGCATATACTGATAAGAAGTAAATGCTGGATACGAAAAAACCAAGGCTGCTTATTTCAAATCCGAAGTTTCGCTCAGCCCACGTTAAATTCATTTGCCCACCCTTTGCAATCTGGCCTAAGGTCTGGTTGTTTTCTGTTTGCACTTTCTTAACTCCATTAATATACAAGCCCGTAATTATGCCTTCAGGAATTTCATTACCTAAGTTAAGAGCTTCTTCCGGTCGAAACGCTGTAAGCCCCCCTACACCCCCAAAATACATTTTGCCTGATGGTGATTTATAAAAGGCATTGGTGTTAAACTCATTACCTTGTAAGCCATGACTTGAATTGAAATTTCTAATACTTCGTAATTTTGTCTTACTAAAAACAGAAAGTCCATTATTGGTACTAAGCCATAAATTGCCAGCTTTATCTTCTAGAATCCCATAGATAACTGAATTGGGAAGCCCTTGCCTTTCATTAAAAAGTGTGAAGTTTAATTGAGCTGAATCATAAAGTAATAGACCACCAGTGGTACCAACCCAAACTCTGCCTTCCAAATCCTGATAGAAGCACTTAATTAACTGAGCCGGAAAGCTACTACTATCATTTGGATCATTCTTAAATTCATGAATTACGCTGAAATCACGCGTATTTAATTGCTTGATATGTGCATTGAATTCCGTCCATAGCAGATCATTGATGTAAGTCGCCAATAATATGCTTTCTGTTGATGCTACCGATACTATATTGGTATGTGTGTTTAGTAAAATAAAGTGAGCATTTGTTGCCATCAAAATTTTATCTGAATCTAAAAATAATAAATCATTAATGATTATATTTGAATCATCTAAAAGTGGAATATCAGTAAACTGAACATCTTTGCCATTCCATTTTCTCAGGCCTCCTGAAGTAGCAATCCATAATTCATCTTCATGTTTTCCTAAAAATTTATTAATCCTAGCCTTTCGTCCATTCTTAGCCAGGATTTCAAAATGTTCGGTCTTGTTAAGTTTCAGATTGATTACATCTAAACCTTCTAATGTGGAAACAAAAATTTGATTGTCATCATAGGAAAAAGCTGACGTTACATAGTTATGCGAAAGCGAAATAGGAGCTCCGGGAAAATTACCATAGTAATTGAATACGGAAAGCCTTGGGCTATACTTATTAAGGCCTAATCCATTTGTTCCGACCCAAACAACTCCATCTTTGGTTTCAAAAATACAGGATAGGTAATCTGTTGACAAGGAAAGTGGATTCTGCGAAATATATTTTAATGTCTTTTTTATTTTACCCGAACTATCCAAAATAAATATAGCCCTACGCATGACCCAAATATTTCCATTGGTCATTTTTAACAGTCTCATACTATAAACATCAACATCTTCATTTACGGAAAATGATAACAGCGTTTTAAATATCCCGCTCGTCCTATCAAATTTATAAAGTCGTTCACGTGTGAGGACATGTATTTCCTCAGGATTTTTCGAATAATTAAATACTATGTTTTCCCTGTCCTCTAAAAGTAATGTAAATTTAATTTCACCTTTTTTACGTAGATAAATTTTGTTTCTAGTAGTTATCCAAATGTCCTGATTCGTATCAGCGCAGTAGCTATTTAAACTTACATCGTTAAAATAAGCTAACTCAGGCTTTCGTGAGGATTGACCAGTCAATGGATTAAATTGCCAGACTCCATAATTCGAACTCAACAATATTAAGCTATCGGACACTTGGTCAAAATCTGATATAAAAAAATCTGATTTTACTTCTCCATTTACTTGAAAGATAAAGTTCTTGAAATTATCTTTTTCAGGTATGTGGCGACTCAAGCTTCCATTTGTAGCTACCCACAGGTTCTGAGAATTATCTAAAAATAATCTATTGATATCACTCTTAGGAATCGAATTCAGGTCACTATCAGCGTGCTTATAAATTTTGAATTTGCTGCCATCATACTTATTAAGGCCGTCTAGGGTACCCACCCAGAGATAACCAAACTTATCTTGAATGAGAGATGTTATTGAAGATTGAGAAAGACCATTCTCAACAGTAATGCGCTCAAACCGAATTTCATTCTGAGCAATAGCAGGCAAGGCGAAAATAAAAAAGAATAGTATTGTCAGAACATTTTTTATTGGCTGTCCGTCATTTCCTGTTTTGAGGTCACAAATAGTGAGTGTCCCATTTGGAGATATTGCGCTTGTCACCCAAGAATATTTTTCTGTCTGCTTAGTTGATTCATCGTCTTTGCACACTGAGCCCGCTATACAGGGCGAAATTGTCAGAATACTCAAAAGTCCGTTTTTAGTTTTCAAAGTCATCTCTGCTAGCGACCCGTGTTTATGACGGCTGCAGTTTTCGAAGCTGCGTCTTGTGCCCGAAGCCAAACGTATAACGAAGATAAGAACTTATAACTTACACATCTCCGCACCATTGCTCTTAGGTTTACTTCATATTAAAAAGCTTACTACATTTCCTGAATAGAAAGAGGCGACCCATCACCATTGCTAGGTTAAACCTATTTTGCGAATCAGGCCCTCTTTCTTGTTCAGGTAGG
>JANPBK010000025.1:0-6176 GCA_031430395.1 Cyclobacteriaceae bacterium | reverse complement strand
TAAGATTTAAGACGTAAGACATAAGACGTTAGACATTAGACATTAGACGTAAGACATAAGACTTAAGATGTAAGACATAAGACTTAAGACATAAGATGTGATATAAGAGACAGAACTTTTAGCTTTGTACTTTAAGCTTTTACTTTTAAACATTCATCATTAAGCATTAAACATTCCCCATCTACCCAATGTCCCCCGAAGCCGTCCAGATTCATTTCTCCCCTGACAGTTTGTTGGCATTGAACATTAGCTTAGGCATCATCATGTTTGGCGTAGCCTTAGAAATCAGAGTAGCACATTTTGCGCAACTACTCAATCAGAAAAAAGCCGTGCTGGTAGGACTCTTTTCTCAAATTATCTTATTGCCTTTCTTAACTTTTCTATTGGTACTTATTTTACCCATCAGCAAAGGAATGGCATTAGGTATGATTTTAGTGGCTGCCTGTCCCGGAGGAAATGTATCTAACTTTTTTTCCATGCTAGCCAAAGGAAACGTAGCCTTGTCGGTAACGCTCACTGCGTTCTCCTCCTTGCTGGCTTTTATCATCACCCCACTCAACTTCTTTTTTTGGGCTTCCCTCGTTCCCGGCTTAGACACGGAAGTAACTGCCTTCGAAATTAATTTCGCTTCGTTGGCGCTCAACATGATTCTTATCCTCTTGCTTCCGTTGCTGATCGGTATGTGGGCCGCGCATCAATTTCCATCCTTCACGGCATCCATCAGCAAAGGACTGCGCACGCTATCCATGTTGATTTTAGTTGCTTTTATCGGTATTGCCTTTTTCAACAATCGAGATGCCTTCACCGCCAATTTTGTTACCGTGTTTGGCATTGTATTTCTTCACAACGGATCCGCGTTACTCCTCTCCTACTACTTTAGTAAATCATTAAAAAATGAGGAGGCGAACAATCGCACCATCGCCATCGAAACAGGGATTCAAAATTCAGGACTGGGGTTGATCTTAATATTTACTTTTTTCAATGGCAATCCCGCCATGGCTATAGTCGCAGCGTGGTGGGGCGTGTGGCATCTCATCAGTGGATTTACATTTGCTACCTATATGCGAACCCGATCTCTCGAACCGGTTTCTAGATAAATGGCATGCAAGCAATTTTCTATTTCCTATTGAAAAGTTATTGCCGCATGGCGCTTCGATTTTATTATCGAACGTGGCAAGTACAACATCATGCACCGGTACCGGATGGGCCCCTCCTTTTTGTCGCGAATCATCCCAATGCTTTTTTGGATGGCGTGCTGGTGAGTTGCAGCACATCTCAAAACCCCTGGTTTCTGGCGCGGGGCGATGTATTCCAAAAAGCGTGGGCAAAAAAAATATTAGGATGGTTAAAATTACGTCCGGTGTTTCGCTTTCGCGATGGCTTTCACACACTCCGTAAAAATGATGAAATGATCGAAGGCTGTGTCGACTTACTTAGTCGGAATGAGTCCATACTCATCTTTGCGGAAGGAGATCACTCCGAACCATGGAGTTTGCTACCCCTTCAAAAAGGGTTTGCCAAAATTGCGCTGGCAGCCATGAAAAAAAATATTGCAGTCCATATTGTGCCGGTTGCCTTACAGTACGATTCACTGAATACTGCCGGATCGCGCGTATTGGTCAGTGTGGGAAAACCCATTTCAGTGATGGATAGCATCTCGTTAGTGACCGAAACAAAAGTACAAATGGAAGTGCTGATGGACAGAACGTATCAGTCGCTCAAATCCATGATGGTTCACATCGAGCCCACGGAATATGAAAAAACCGTCAACGACTTTTTACAAAACAGAATTTTAAAAACCGATTTAGTAGAACAATTGAAAGCCGATCAGAAAATGATCAGCGCATTCAAAGCGTTACCGCTTACTTCTCCCTCTATTCCAAAAGAGTTTCCCCACTCTACAAAACAGCGTTGGTTCAATCCTGTATTTATTTATTACGTGCTTAACCACGCATTGCCAAAGGCCATCATCCACCAGATCATAAAAAATAAAGTGAAAGACTTACAATTTGTTGGCTCCCTAAAATTTATGTTGGGTATGATTCTCGTTCCGCTTTGTTATCTGATACAAAGTGGGGCCGTGCTGTTGCTATCAAATTCATTGGCGATCGCAGGAGCATATCTGATTTCCTTGCCTGCCAGTTTACTGTTGGCAAGAATCCAGGGCCAGGCATCAAGCCGCCTTTAAAGTCTGCGATTGACAGACGTCTAAAAAAAAATTACTTTCCCGACATCCCCGCGCCCAAAATCACATCTTCAAAACTGATGTTGTTCGCCTTTAAGCCATAGAGTAAAAAGCGAACTTCTTTATTGCTGATACTGGTATCCGCTTCTGCCAGTTTGTATAAGTGCACAAAGGCAGAAAGCTTTTGCTCATCCGTACAACTTGATAACAATTCATTTCCCTCCTGATAGATTTGTTGTTGATTTAAAAGCATTGCCTTCTTCTCAAATTCCTCCGCGAGTGCATCGGGGATATTCTCCTCTTTCCGGATCAATAAAATTGCCGCGCGTTCGCGATCATCGATGTGCCCATCCACCGTTACCAGCAGATGTACATAGTGAAGCAATCCTAAATGATAATTAGTGCCCTTCATCGCTAAAAATTTGAAAACGAAGCTAAGACATTCTTATCATTCAAAAAATACACTTTCAAGGGGAAACCTACATCAAAAAAAAACCCCGAGCATTCCGCCCGGGGCCTCTCTAGTTTGCAAGCAGAGAGTTTTATCTGTATCAGGCGTCAATGCGCTTCAGCAGCACCCAACGACTAACGATCAACCAACAACGATCAACGATCAGCGACCAACGACTAACGACCAACCAACAACGATAATCGATCATCGACCAACGATCAACCAACAACGATCATCGATCATCGATCAACGACTAACGATCAACGACCAACGATCATCGATCAACGACCAACGATTAATACCTGTAATAATCCGGCTTAAACGGACCATTCACCGGCACACCAATGTACCTGGCTTGCTCTTCCGATAGCTCCTCCAACTCCACACCAATTTTCTTCAAGTGCAAGCGTGCCACCTTCTCATCCAAATGCTTTGGCAACATGTACACTTTCTTTTCATACTTGTCTGTGTTCACCCACAACTCCAACTGCGCGAGCACCTGGTTGGTAAATGAGTTCGACATCACAAACGAAGGGTGACCAGTGGCGCAACCTAAGTTCACCAAACGACCTTCCGCTAATAATATCACCTGGCGACCGTTCTTCATCGTGTACAAATCCACCTGCGGCTTCACCTCATCTTTCGATGCATTCTTGTTCAACCAAGCCACATCAATCTCATTATCAAAATGGCCGATGTTACACACAATGGCCTTGTCCTTCATGTTTTCAAAATGCTTGCCTAGCACGATGCCAGAGTTACCCGTAGCCGTTACCAAAATATCAGCTTCCTTCACCGCGTTCTCCATCTTCTTCACTGCAAAGCCATCCATCGCAGCTTGCAACGCACAGATCGGGTCGATCTCCGTTACAATCACACGCGCACCGGCTCCACGAAGTGAAGCAGCAGAACCCTTGCCCACGTCACCGTATCCGGCAACTACAGCAACCTTACCGGCCATCATCACATCCGTAGCTCTGCGAATCGCATCTACCAAAGATTCTTTGCAACCATACTTATTATCAAACTTCGATTTTGTTACCGAGTCGTTGATGTTGATGGCAGGCAACGGCAACTTGCCACCGTGCATGCGCTCAATCAAACGATGAACTCCTGTAGTGGTCTCTTCCGATATCCCTCTGATGCCCGCGATCAACTCAGGGTTGCGATCCAACACCATGTTGGTTAGGTCACCACCATCATCCAATATCATGTTCAAAGGCTTGCCGTCTTTGAAGGCATATAATTTTTGCTCAATGCACCAGTCAAACTCCTGCTCGTTCATTCCTTTCCAGGCAAACACAGGAATGCCCGCAGCAGCAATAGCCGCAGCAGCATGGTCTTGCGTAGAGAAGATATTGCATGATGACCAGGACACTTCCGCACCCAGTACTTGTAAAGTTTCAATCAACACCGCTGTTTGAATGGTCATGTGCAGGCAGCCTGCAATGCGCGCCCCTTTCAAAGGCTGTTGTTTGCCATATTCTTCACGAATGGCCATCAAACCGGGCATTTCGGCCTCGGCCAGTTTAATTTCTTTGCGTCCCCAGGCGGCCAGCGACATGTCTTTTACTTTGTAGGCGGATTTTTCAGCTACGTTCATAATGTGTGTTTTCTGTTGATTTTAATGGTATAAACCGCAAAGATAACACAAAGTTCAAAAGGTCATTGCGGAAAGTTGGGCTATGTCATACTAGCTCTCAGGAGGGCTTGTCCTACGAAGCGATAGCGTAGTAGGACGTGTCCCCCTCGTACCCTCGGGGGCCGGGCTTTACGCGACAAGTCCGGCCACGCACTATCCCAACCCGCTTCGGGCTTTCTGCTACAATCCCTCACGCAGCTTTCTCAACACTTACAAATTCCGGTCCTGACTGTAGCACTCGTTGGCGCGCGTTTGTAACGCGCTGCCGCCCCAGGCATATTTGTAACCTACACCCGAACTTACTATTTTTAGTTCATGTCAGAGAAGTATAAGTTCTACGATCCGGCAGGAATGTATTTTGTAACTATGACCATTGTGGGTTGGGTAGATTTGTTTAGCGCCCCGAACTGACACATGTAATTATTGACTAGGTGGGCACGCGTTGTAAACGCGCGCCAGCTGGGAATTGGGTCGCTATAACCTGTTCCATTTTGAAACAGGTTGCTGCTGATGTAAAAAATTGAAATGAATCTGTATAATCTTCGATATGCTTATATGCTTGAAAGTGGCAAATGAACAATGAATGAAATTTTAATTTATACAGCTCCCGATAGTCAGACCCAGGTTGAGGTAACGCTGGGAAATGAAACGGTATGGCTATCACAGAAACAAATGGCTTCTCTTTTTAGCAAGGATTCAGATACGATAGGGCTGCACATTAAGAATATTTATGGAGAGCGTGAATTAGTAGAAAAGTCAACCACCGAGGTTTTCTCGGTAGTTCAAAAGGAGGGAAAGCGCAATGTTTCCCGATCCATCAGGTATTACAATTTAGATATGATCCTATCGGTAGGTTATCGGGTGAGCTCAAAAAAGGGCACCCAGTTCCGCCAGTGGGCCACACAGCGCCTGAGAGATTACCTCGTAAAAGGATATGCATTGAATGCAAACCGGCTCAAACAGGTAGAAGGCCGGTATCAGGAACTTCAACAAACAATAAAGCTCATTACCACCGACCTTAGTACTAGCGAAGCGTCTGGACTTGCCCTGACCGCAGCGCTAGCGTAGCGTCTGGACTTGCCCTGAGCGTAGCGTTAGCGAAGCATCAGGGCCCCTCACGCGAGCTCGGGTTAAAATACTAACTGACCTACACTTTATGGACTTGCCCTGACCGTAGCGCCAGCTTAGCGTCAGGACTACCAGCTCTGACAGTAAGAATCGAAGTTATGCACCGATTTCACTAGAAGGAAATGAAACCGTGACGAATAGTCACGGTTTCAAAATGCTTGAAACAGACAGCAAAATGCGTTTAACGGCTGTGGCCATCACATAAATCAAAAAAATCATAGTGCAGACAATTTCACTACACATTTTTTCCTTCTTAAAAAACGTGGTTTTCCCCGTTTTTTTGATGAGATTGATGGGCTACATTGCCAGAGGCAAATGACTATTGCTAAACACAGCTTATTTGTTTGTATTGACGAAAAAGAGTGGCATAAATACAGTAGTTAGCGGGCATTTAATTTTGGACAGATTATGACAGATAGAATAACAATACCAGCAATACATGATGACGACTTGGAGAAGTTACTCATCAAATTTAATCTATTTGAGAAAGTTAAAAGAGGTGAGTTAAAATGCCATAACTGTGACAACAAAATAACATGGGACAATATTTACGGCTTAATGATGAAAGAGAACTCCCCGATACTATTCTGTGACTCTTTAGATTGTTTAGAGAAATTAAATAATCAATAAGTTATGGACGCATTGTTATCTGAAATTCTAAAATATGGACTTGTTCCTACCTTTTTATTAATTGTAATCTTTCTAATCATTCAGAAGCCTTCCCGAGCCTACAAACTCAAATCATTAGTTCTTTCACCTTTCTTTAAATT
>JANPBK010000024.1:0-49977 GCA_031430395.1 Cyclobacteriaceae bacterium | reverse complement strand
ATTTGAAGTTGAATGGGGTAACTAAAGTTGACGGCATTCTAGCAGACCTAGGAATATCATCACACCAGATTGATTCGGCTGAGCGAGGTTTCTCAACTCGATTTGATGGACCCTTGGATATGCGGATGGATAAGAAAGGGTCGGTGAGTGCTGCTAAGATATTAAATGAATACTCAGAAAGTGAGCTGCATAAGATATTTGGCATTTATGGTGAAGTCAAGAATGCCAAGACGTTGGCTGGATTGATTACTCAACGAAGGGCAGTGAAAAAATTCGATCGGATCAATGATTTGATTGAAGTGTTGAGAACGGTTGCTCCGAGAGGGAAGGAGTTTAAATATTTCGCACAGGTGTTTCAAGCGCTGCGTATCGTAGTGAATGAAGAGATGCAAGCACTGGAAGATTTTTTGCACCAATGTGGCGAAGTAATGGAGAAAGGAGGAAGGCTGGTGGTGATGAGTTACCACTCGCTGGAGGATAGGCTGGTAAAGAACTATATCAATAGTGGCAAAATGTATGGCGAAGTAGAAAAGGATTTTTATGGAAATAAGATGAGGCCTTTTGAAGCAGTGAATAGAAAGGTGATAGAGGCTTCCGAGGATGAGGTAAGAGAAAATAACAGAGCAAGAAGTGCAAAATTGAGAGTAGCAGAGAGAACCTAGTTGTTCGTTGTCAGTTGTTCGTAATTCGGGCGAACAACAAATAACGAATAGCCAACAACGAGAAAAAATGGAGAATAAATTCAGAATAGAGCCACCACAAAAAACAAACGAGATGCGCGTGAAGCCACCAGCGAAGGCAAGTGGCAATGGAACCAGTGTGTTTTCAGGTTTAGAAAAGCGGATGAAGTTGGAGAGCTACTTTGAAGAAGGATTTCCGGTACAATATTTACCTAAGATTTTGTTTGTCGTTTTTTTGAGTTTGGTCTATATCAGCAATTCTCACTATGCAGAGCGCGCAACCAGGCAAATAGATCGCGCCCAATCGGAAGTAGAAGACTTGAGAGCAGACTATACGACATTAAAATCGGATGTCATGTTTGCCAGTAAACAAAGCGAAGTGGCGAAGCGTGTAAAATCAATTGGATTAAAAGAAAGTTTGAAGCCCCCATTTAAAATCGTGGTAACAGATTAATGAATATAAAGAAGTCCATATTAGTTCGTGTTCGCATTGCATTTTTATGTGTGCTGGTGTTTGCGCTTTGTGTAGGTGCGAAAATCGGGCACATACAAATTGCTGAAGGAGAGAAATGGGCTAAGATGAGTGAAGAAATTAATTTTGATTATAAAAAGGTAAAGGCCACACGGGGCAATATCTATTCCGACAATGGTAGTTTACTCGCTACTAGTTTGCCTTTCTACAAAGTAGCCATTGATCCAACGTTATCCAAGGAAGAGAATTTTCGAAATGGCGTTGATTCTTTGTCACTGCTATTAGCGCATTATTATAAAGATCGATCAGCGAAAGAGTATAAGGAACTTTTGAAAGATGCACGATCCTCGGGTAAACAATATGTGATTATCAATAGAAAGCAAATCAATTATCAGACAAAGAAGGAAATGATGTCATGGCCTATCCTTAGAGATGGCAGGTACAGGGGTGGCGTCTTGTTTGAAAAAATGGATGTGCGCTATCGTCCCTTCTCGAATTTGAGCCGCAGAACCATTGGTTTTGTAAATGAAGATGGAAAGGGAGCGGGCTTAGAATATAGTTTCGACTCGTCTTTAGGTGGGCAAGATGGAGAAGCGCTTTTTCAGAAGATAGCCGGTGGTACCTGGAAACCTGTATTTGATGGCAATAATGTTAAAGCCATCGATGGGTTGGACATTCAAACTACGATCGACATCAATCTGCAAGATGTTGCGGAGACCTCCCTCTATCATGCTATGAAAGCGCATAATGCTGATGAGGGTACGGTGGTGGTGATGGAAGTGAAGACGGGTCACATCAAGGCAATATCCAATTTAACAGCAGATGGAAACGGAAATTTTCAGGAGGAGTTTAATCATGCAGTCGGTGGATCCATTGAACCAGGTTCAACTTTCAAGTTGGTTACGATGATGGCTTTGCTCGAAGAGACGAATATTGAATTAGCTGATACGATCAATACAGGAAATGGGGAATATACTTTTTATAAAAGAAAAGTACGCGATCATGAAGAGGGAGGGTATGGGAAGATTAGCATCCAACAGGCGTTTGAATATTCGTCAAACATTGCGATGGCCAAATTAATGGATAAGCATTTTGGTACAAAGCCTTCGAAGTTCCTTGAATATGTAGATCTGTTAAAATTATCTAAGCCACTTGGTTTACAAATTACTGGTGAATCTTTCCCCAAGATCACTCGACCAAAAGATAAAAACTGGAGCGGGATTACGCTGCCATGGATGGCGTATGGTTATGGATTTGAAATTTCTCCATTGCACACGCTGACGGTTTATAACGCAGTAGCTAACGGAGGTAAAATGATTAAACCTGTATTTGTCACCAGCATTAGCCAAGCGGATAAGGTTAAGCAAGAGTTTGAAACGGAGACCTTGAATAATAAAATATGTTCTGCTAAAACATTGAAGCAACTTCAGCTATTGCTAGAGGGGGTGGTTGATCATGGGACAGCCAAGAATCTTAAAAATTCCTATTATCGCATAGCGGGTAAAACAGGGACAGCTGTAATTCTAAAGGATGGAAAATACGAGAAAAAGTATATCACATCTTTTGTTGGCTATTTCCCAGCACATGCACCAAAATATTCTGCCATTGTTTTGATTAAAAATCCAAGAGGCATTTATCAATATGGAAATAGTGTCGCAGGGCCCGTCTTCAAAGACATAGCGGATAATATCTATGCAAGGGATATTAATCTCCATACGGCTATGGAGAAAGTTAAAATTCAAGAACCGGGAATATTTCCAACCATTCGTTCTGGTAAGCAGGAGGAGTTAACCATGATTTCTAATGAGCTTGGTGTTTCCAATCATACTTCAACCGAGGAAGAATGGATAAAGACTTCTAAAAATGGCAATGCCATCATTTGGAAGAAGAATCCGGTAATGAAAGATCTGGTTCCGGATGTTACGGGTATGACTTTTCGTGATGCTATCTACTTATTAGAGAAATCAGGACTTCGTGTTTCATATGAAGGCAAAGGACGAGTATCTGAGCAATCACTAGTCCCCGGTATTAGATTTAGCAGAGGAGCAAGAATTTATTTACGATTAGGTTAATGGCAGAGCTTAAAGATTTATTATATAAAGTACACATCACTTCTACTTCTGGAGATACAGCTGTAGAGATCAAAAACATTTGCTTTGATTCGCGCAAGGTGCAGTTGGGTTCTCTATTCATCGCCATTAAAGGAGTGCAATCAGATGGCCATGAATTTGTGGAAAAAGCAACAGCGAGTGGGGCGGTGGCCGTCTTATGCGAGAAACTTCCGGATGCTATTAATGATAGGATTACCTATATCACAGTCAAAGACAGTGCGAAGGCACTTGGAATAATTGCTTCGAACTATTATGGAAATCCATCCTCTAAATTAAAATTAGTTGGTGTAACAGGAACGAATGGCAAGACGACAGTAGTAACCTTGCTTTATAAGTTATTTAGTTCACTTGGATATAAGTGTGGAATGTTATCCACAGTTGTGAATAAAATTGTTGACAAAGATTTTGCTTCTTCTCATACTACTCCTGATCCAATTCAAATCAATGAACTATTGATTAAGATGATTGAATCGGATTGTACATATTGTTTTATGGAAGTTAGTTCACATTCTGTTGTGCAAGGACGCATTGAAGGTTTGGATTTTGTAGGAGGATTATTTACCAATATTACCCATGACCATCTCGATTACCACCGCACATTCGAAAGTTACATCCGAGCTAAGAAAGGTTTTTTCGATGGCTTGCCATCTGATGCTTTTGCTTTGGTAAACATTGATGATAAACGTGGCATGGTGATGCTACAAAATACAAAGGCAAGAAAGCTGACCTATGGATTAAAGAAGATGTCGGACTTTAAGGCGAAGATTATTACTAATAGTATTGAAGGATTAGAACTTGAAATTGGCGATCGCAGTGTGTGGTTTAAATTGATAGGTGATTTTAACGCTTATAACTTATTGACTGTTTACGGAGCAGCTTGTCTGCTTGGAGAAGATCCTGAATTAATTTTATTAAAGCTTTCGGCATTAACCAGTGCCCCTGGCCGTTTCGAATTAATTATGCCGGGATCCAAGTTCACCGCCATTGTTGACTATGCCCACACACCGGATGCATTAAAAAATGTATTGGAAACAATAGAGCATTTCCGTACCGGGCAAGAACAAGTAATTGCGGTAGTTGGCTGTGGAGGTGATCGAGATAAAACAAAACGTCCGCTCATGGCTGCAGTAGCCTGTAAATACTCAACTAAAATAATATTCACTTCAGATAATCCGCGGAGTGAAGATCCATTGCAAATCATCAAGGAGATGCAAACCGGTGTGGGGCCTACGGATGCCAAGAAGACGCTTGTCATGGTGGATCGTGAAGAGGCGATCAAGACCGCATGTATGCTCGCCAAAGAAAAAGATATCATTCTTGTTGCGGGCAAGGGTCATGAAAACTACCAAGAGATAAAAGGAGTAAAACACCCTTTTGATGATAAAGAAGTATTGACACGTATGCTTAAAATGTTTGCGAACTAATGCTCTACTATTTATTCGACTATATCGAAAAGAATTTTGACATCCCGGGGGCTGGTTTGTTTCAATATATATCATTTAGAGCCGGGGTTGCAGCCGTGTTGTCATTGTTCATTACAATCACCTTTGGAAAAAGGCTGATTAACTACTTACAAAAAAAACAAGTCGGGGAAGATATCAGAGATCTAGGATTGGAAGGACAAATGCAGAAGAAAGGAACCCCAACGATGGGAGGTATCATTATTATTGCTGCCATTTTAATTCCTACCCTATTGATGGCGAAACTCGATAATGTCTATGTAATATTATTAGTAGCAACAACCATTTGGTTAGGGTTTATTGGATTCTTGGATGACTATATTAAAGTATTTAAGAAAAACAAAGAAGGTTTAGCCGGACGATTTAAAATAGTAGGACAGGTAACCATTGGATTAATAGTCGGGCTGACGCTATGCTTTAATGATAATGTGGTGATTAGAGAAAAGACAAAAGCGGCTGTTGCGAGTATCGAATTATCAGCAATTTCATCGGATGTCAAAACACAACGTGATGTAAAGTCAACTAAAACTACCGTTCCCTTTCTAAAAAATAATGAATTTGACTATAGTAATTTAATCTCGTGGTTGGACAAAGATTACACTTGGATTGTTTATACGCTGATCGTGATTTTTATTATTACAGCAGTATCGAATGGGGCAAATATTACGGATGGTATTGATGGGTTGGCTGCTGGCACATCCGCCATCATTGGATTGACCATCGCCATCTTCGCTTACTTATCGGGTCGCGTTGACTTTAGTAATTACTTAAACATCATGTACATCCCCAATTTAGGGGAGTTGGTAATTTTTTGTACAGCTTTTGTGGGTGCGTGCTTAGGCTTCTTATGGTATAATGCCTATCCCGCTCAAGTTTTTATGGGTGATACAGGAAGTTTGTCATTGGGTGGGATTATCGCTGTGTTGGCTTTGGCGGTGAGGAAGGAATTAATGATCCCACTACTTTGTGGAATTTTTCTAATTGAGCTTTGCTCTGTGATGCTGCAAGTTTCGTATTTCAAGTACACAAAGAAAAAGTATGGCGAGGGAAGAAGAATTTTGTTGATGTCACCTCTTCATCATCATTATCAAAAGAAAAATATTCACGAAGCAAAAATTGTAGCCCGGTTTTGGATCATTGGAATTTTATTAGCCATTGTTAGCCTGGCAACATTAAAGTTGAATTGATGAACGAAAGAGTAGTCATATTAGGTGCAGGCGAAAGCGGAACAGGTGCAGCTATTTTAGCGAAGGCTAGAGGCTATGATGTTTTTGTTTCTGACCAAGGTGTCATCAAAGAGCAATATAAGAGAGAACTGGAGGAGCATACGATTGATTTTGAAGAGGGAGTTCATACAGAAGAAAAAATACTCAACGCAGCTTTGCTCATCAAAAGTCCGGGTATTCCAGATAAAGCCGCGATTGTTAAGTTGGCAAAGTCAAAGGGCATTGAAATTATCGATGAAATTGAATTTGCTTTCCGCTATTTAAAAGGGAAGGTAATTGCCATCACAGGAACTAATGGTAAGACGACTACTACATTGTTAACCTATCATTTGTTGAAGTCGGCTGGATTTAGCGTAGCCCTTGCTGGCAATGTAGGAGAAAGTTTGGCTAGAAAAGTAGCATCGGAAAGCCATGACTGGTATTTAATTGAAATTAGTAGTTTTCAATTAGATGGAACAAAAACCTTCAGGCCTAACATTGGCATATTACTCAATATCACGCCTGATCACTTGGATCGATATGAGTATAAAATGCAGAATTATATCAATGCTAAGTTTCGGCTGGTGCAAAGCATGACCAAAGAGGATTTCTTCATTTATTATGATCAAGATCCAATTATTAATGAGTCTCTTCAAAGCAGATCAATGAATTCCAAAATGCTAGCGGTTTCTTTAAAATCAGAAGGAAAAGCAACTGCTTATTATGATGGAAGAAAAATGAATTTCTCAATGGATCAAAAGTCTTTTCAGATCGCACAATCAGAAACAACCTTAAAGGGTCCGCATAATTTGATCAACACTATGTCAGCGGTAAGTGCTGCGTATCTCGCTGGTGTTTCAATCGAATCTATCAAATCAGGATTGAAGACTTTTGTTAATGCACCACATCGATTGGAAGCAATTGCTACAATCAATGGTGTCGAATTTGTAAATGATTCCAAAGCAACCAATGTAGACTCTGTTGTTTATGGCTTAGGAAGTTATAAAGGTCCTCTTGTTTGGATTGCCGGAGGAATTGATAAAGGCAATGACTATAACTTGATAATGGATCAAGTGAAAGAAAAAGTGCGCGTATTAATTTGTCTGGGAAAGGACAATGAAAAACTGAAGAAAGCTTTTGGAGGAGTGGTGCAAGAAATTTATGAAACACAAAGTGTAAAGGAATTGGCTCAATTGGCATTCGATGTCGCTAAATCGGGTGATGTAGTCTTGTTGTCTCCTGCATGTGCAAGCTTTGATTTGTTTAAGAACTATGAAGATAGAGGTTCGCAATTTAGAAATGAGGTTTTGGAATTGAAGAAGAAAATGGAATTGATCAATCATTAATCAGTTAGCAAGATGAAACTGAGCAAAATAAAAGAGTGGGCTGACAAGAACCTCCAAGGTGACAGAGTCATCTGGGCTGTTGTTTTTGCACTTTCGATTATCAGCATCTTAGTGGTCTACAGTTCTATTGGAACATTGGCATATAAGCGAAGTAATACTACTGAATCTTACCTATTGAAGCATACGATGATGGTATGTTTAGGTTTGGCAGCCATGTGGATTGCACATAAAATAGATTATCGATATTATTCAAAAATATCTCGATTGGCATTGTGGGTAAGTGTACCTCTTCTGATTTATACGTTTACCAACGGAACGACCATTAATGAAGCTGCAAGGTGGATCACCTTGCCCATCATCAATACTTCATTCCAGCCCAGTGACTTTGCCAGCTTAGCATTGATTATCAACCTGGCTAGTATGCTTTCGAAAAAGCAGCAAAACATTGAAGATGTGAAGGAAGCTTTGATTCCCATGCTATTTTGGTGTGGAGTAATTTGTGGATTGATAGCCTTGACTAATTTATCAACTGCCATGTTGCTTTTTGCCACGTGCATGCTAGTAATGTTTATTGGGCGTGTACCGGTAAAGTACTTGGCGATGTTGATGCTCGTGGGTTTACTCGCAGGTGCCGTAGCATTAAAATTCGGAACACGTGGAGCAACTGCCCTAAGCCGTATCACTGCCTTTGTTAAAGGTACCGAACTTCCTTTTCAAGCTAAACATGGGAGAATTGCAGTAGCTACCGGGGGAGTATTTGGCAAGGGACCGGGTAATAGTGATCAACGAAATATTTTGCCTCATCCCTACTCTGATTTTGTATATGCAATTGTAATTGAAGAATATGGAATGGTGGGTGGTATCATCCTACTTGTCCTCTATTTGATTTTACTGCATCGGGGTATGAAGGCGGCTTACAACAGTGAGCGAGCCTTTGGAGGCTTATTATCGGCAGGCTTAAGTTTTGATTTAGTGTGTCAGGCGATGGTGAATATGGGAGTAGTGGTAGGATTGGGTCCCATCACCGGTCAACCTCTTCCACTCATCAGCATGGGTGGAACCGCTATGGTATTTACCGGACTTTCAGTGGGTATTATATTGAGTGTGAGCCGTGGTGAACAAGAAGAAAATTGGGGACAAAAGGAGTCTACTGAGGAAATCGTGAAGGAAAGTAAGAATATGGAAATGAAAGCAGCATAAATCTTGAAAACAAAAACTCCATATCGAATCATCATTAGCGGAGGCGGAACCGGTGGCCACATTTTTCCAGCCTTAGCGATTGCAAATGAATTTAAGAGTCGTCATTCAGATGCAGAGATTCTGTTTGTGGGTGCGCAAGGCAGAATGGAAATGGTACGCGTACCGGAAGCTGGCTATAAGATTATTGGATTATGGATCAGTGGACTACAACGTAAGTTCACATTGTCAAACCTATCGTTCCCATTTAAATTGATTTCTAGCTATATCAAAGCGGGAAGAATCGTAAGAGATTTTAATCCTCAAGTGGTAGTTGGAACAGGTGGTTATGCCAGTGCACCAATTATGTTGGCCGCAACTAAAAATAAGATTCCGTCTATTATACAAGAACAAAACTCCTATGCCGGATTAACAAATAAGCAATTGGGACAAAAGGTACAACGTGTATGCGTTGCGTATTCGGGAATGGAAAAATATTTCCCTGTTGCTAGCATTTTATTTACGGGAAACCCAGTGAGAAAAGATATTCTAAACTTAGCATCTAAAAGAGAGAGGGCACTGAGCCATTTTGCATTTAGTTCTCAGGAACGAACCTTATTAGTACTGGGAGGAAGTTTGGGTGCCAAGACTATCAATGAAAGTATTTTGGCAAGCATTGATAAATTAATTGATGCGCAGGTTCAGGTTATCTGGCAAACAGGAAAACTCTATTACAATGGAATAGTAGCTGAAATCGAAGGCAAGGATTTACGCAGAATCAGAGTAGTGGATTTTTTAAAGCAAATGGATTTGGCATATGCAGTTACGGATGTTGTAATATCCAGAGCGGGCGCCTTGTCAATCTCGGAGCTCTGTATTGTGAGGCGACCTTGCATTTTGGTTCCATCTCCGAATGTCGCAGAAGATCATCAAACAAAAAACGCGATGGCTTTGGTAAATGAAGCTGCAGCCTTGATGGTTAAAGATGAAGATGCAAGAAAAATACTAGTGAGTGAAGCACTTAAGTTATTATATGACGAGCAACAATGTGATAAGCTAAGCTCCAATATTGGCAAATTGGCAAGACCCAATGCCACAGAAGAAATTGTAGACGAAATGGAAAAACTGATAGGAATAAAAAGTGAAGTTAGAACAATACGATAGCGTTTATTTCCTCGGCATTGGAGGAATTGGAATGAGTGCCATTGCACGATGGTTCCAACATAAAGGTTTACGTGTAGCTGGCTATGATCGTACGCCTACTCCACTGACACACGAATTGCTAGAAGAAGGCATGGAAATTCATTTTGATGATAAAATTGAATTTATACCCGGCTATCTCAGTAAGGAAAAGACGCTGGTGGTATTTACTCCTGCTATTCCAAAGAATAATTTGGAGCACCATTATTTAAAAGATCAAGGTTTTGCCATCTTAAAAAGATCAGAAGTATTGGGCTTGCTCACAAAAAATTATAAAACGATAGCTGTGGCAGGAACGCACGGAAAGACGACTACCTCTTCCTTGATTGCCCATATTTTAAAATCAGCGGGCGTGAATATGGTTGGATTTTTGGGTGGGATTACTTCCAACTATGATTCCAATCTTGTTATGGAAGGTGAGGTGAATGAAAGAACGATAGTGGTAGTAGAGGCTGATGAGTTTGATCGTTCGTTCTTGCGCTTGTACCCTGAGATTGCAGTTGTCACTTCGGCAGATGCTGATCATTTGGATATTTATGGAGATCATACAAGTATGCTGACTTCATTCAAAGATTTTATTAAGCAGATTAATAGCAACGGAAGTTTGATTATTCACGAATCGATTGAATCGTTAGCAAACGGAATAAATGTTTCGAAAGAAACCTATGGTATGAGCCGGGGACAATTTTTTGCCGGTAATGTAATTCCGACTAGTCGGGATGGTTTTTTTGAATTTGATCTTCATGGCTTTGGAAAAGTGATTGAAAGAATTCAACTCGGTGTCCCTGGTTTTCATAACATGGAAAATGCTATGGCCGCCATGCTGGTAGCACTAAAATTAGGGATAAGTGAAAATGTTATTCGCGAAGCGCTGCATTCTTTTAAGGGTGTCAAACGAAGGTTTGAGTTTATTATTAGGAAACCGGATTTGGTATACATCGATGATTATGCACATCATCCAACAGAGATAGAGGCTTTCTTGAATTCTCTGAAGTCAATGTACCAGGGAAAGAAGATTACAGTTGTCTTTCAACCACATCTATTTACACGTACGAGGGATTTTGCGGAGGGCTTTTCGAAAAGTTTGAGCATTGCTGATGAAGTATTACTAATGGATATCTATCCCGCCAGAGAGGAAGCAATTCCGGGTGTGACATCTGACATGTTGTTTAGAGATATTACTAGCCCTGTTAAAATTAGATGTAGCAAACGTGATGTGATGCAAAAGTTGGAAGATTTGGATATAGCAGTATTGGCAACGGTGGGGGCAGGGGATATTGACACTTTCGTTAAGCCAATAAAAGAGATGTTGAAAAACAAGTATCACATTAAGTAGAATTAAAAGTTAGATCGAGTCAAAAAATGAAAATAAATTTTGGCATTCGGAGAGAAGTAAAGGTAGCAATAGCAATTATTGGACTCTCCTTTCTGATTGCATTTAGCGAGCGTAAGAGAGGCGGGTCTGTCTGTAAGGATATTGTTGTAGAATTGGATAATCTAAATGAAAACCACTTTCTAGATGAGACAGATGTGCTTCAATTAGTAGAGGGAAGCGGTCAGACGATTAAAGGAATTGGTCTTGATCGAATCAAGTTAAAAGAAATAGAGAAAAAGCTAAAATATGATAAGCATATTTTGGATGCTGAATTATTTGGAGACTTGAAGGGAAATTTAATTGTAAATGTAGAATTACGGAGGCCAATCGCTCGAATTATTCAGAGTGATGCACCGGATGCCTACATCGCTGAAGATGGTGTGATCATGCCGGTTTCGAATAAGTATACATCGCGCGTGGTTTTGATAAGCGGAACAGTGAAACACTTTCTTGAAAGCGAGGATCTCACTAAGTCTACGGAGGGACAACAACTATTAGAAATGATCAGGTTCATTAATGATGATAGATTCTGGAGAGCACAGGTAGCTCAAATGGATATTAATAAAGATGGGAAAATAGTCATCTATCCGCAGGTTACTGGTCAACGAGTTGAGTTTGGCAAGGCAGAGAACATTGAAATAAAGTTTAAAAAACTTATGGTTTTTTATAAAGAGATATTACCCACCAGGGGATGGACAAGATACGAGCGTGTGAATTTGGAATATGAAGGGCAGGTAGTAGCGGAGTAATGTTGACACAAAGGACATAGAATTTAAAATGAGATAACACTGAATCTAAAACCGAACCAATAAATAGAGTAACAACCACTAACACCCAAAATAAAGATGGAAAACGAAAAAATAGTAGTAGGTCTCGATATCGGCACAACCAAGATTTGTGTGATAGTGGGACGTCAAAATGAGTATGGAAAACTTGAAGTGCTCGGCATGGGAAAGGCTGAGTCCGAAGGTGTCATTAAAGGCATCGTAACAAATATCGATAAGACTGTCTTCGCCATAGAAAAAGCGGTAAAAGAAGCGAGCGACATGTCGGGTATTGATATTGGAGTCGTGAATGTTGGTATTGCCGGACAACATATACGTAGTTCTATCCATCATGGCAGTATCACAAGAAGTTCAAAGGAAGATGAAGTTAGCATCGAAGATGTTAACCGTTTGACGGAAGACATGTATCGCATAGTGATTCCGCCTGGCAGTGAAATCATACACGTGATGCCACAGGATTATACGGTTGACTATGAAGAAGGAATCAAAGATCCTGTAGGGATGAGTGGCGTAAAGTTGGAGGCAGATTTTCATATCATCACTGCGCAAACGAGTGCCATTAATAACATTAATAAATGTGTTAGAAGGGCCGGGCTTGAAATTCAAGATCTAATTTTGGAGCCTCTTGCTTCGAGCATAGCGGTTTTAAGTGAAGATGAAAAGGAAGCTGGAGTTTGTCTGATCGATATCGGTGGAGGTACAACAGATATTGCCATTTTTCATGATAGTATTATACGACATACTGCAGTGATTCCTTTTGGCGGAAATATTTTAACAACGGATATTCAGCATGGCCTGATGGTAATGGCTAAACAAGCAGAACAATTAAAGACACGCTTTGGAAAAGCCATCGCAGAAGAAGCCAGTCCAAATGAAATTGTTTCTATCCCTGGAATCAGAAACAGAACGGCTAAAGAGATATCTGTGAAGAACCTTTCCAATATCATTCAAGCAAGAATGGAAGAGGTGATTGAAATGGCGCATGCGGAAATTATCGGTTCTGGTTATGAGAACAGGTTGGCAGGTGGCATTGTCATAACTGGAGGAGGATCTCAACTCAATTCGTTGAAGCAGTTGGTTGAATATATGACTGGCATGGATACTCGCATCGGATACCCTAACGAACATTTAGGAAAAAGTAAATTGGAAGTAGTCAAAAGTCCTATGTATGCGACAGCGGTAGGGTTAGTGCTTTCTGGTTTTCGTTCACTGGATGAACGTGAAGAGCGTTACAAAGAAGCGAAGAGCAATCAGAAGATTGTGAAAGTTAAGAAAGATAAAATGAACCCAGCTTCTGACTTCTTTACGAATATCCTTAATAAGACCAAGGGTTTGTTGATTGATGATCTGAGTGATAAAAATGAATATTGAAATAACCACTATAAATTAAACAATCATGTTTGAACCAGTAACAGGATACAAATTTGATCTCCCCAAGCATCACAAGTCGATCATCAAGGTGATTGGAGTGGGCGGTGGAGGTAGCAACGCAGTCAACCATATGTTTCGGCAAGGCATTAAAGATGTCGAGTTTGTGGTTGCTAATACCGATCTGCAGGCATTGAACAGCAGTCCGGTTCCTTACAAACTTCAATTGGGTGTTAACCTTACCGAGGGCCTTGGTTGCGGAGCCAATCCCGAAGTAGGCCGTGCAGCTGCATTGGAGAGTAAAGAGCAAATAAGAGAGATGCTGGCAGGAACTAAAATGGTATTTGTAACTGCAGGTATGGGGGGTGGCACCGGAACGGGTGCGGCTCCTGTGATTGCAAAGATTGCAAAGGACATGGACATCCTCACCGTTGGAATTGTAACGGTACCTTTTTCTTTTGAAGGGAAGAAGAAATTGGGACAAGCTGAATTAGGAATTGAAGCTTTCCGTGCCAGTTGCGATACGGTCTTAATTATCTTAAATGATAAACTGCGAGAGATTTATGGTAACCTATCTATCGGGCAGGCATTTGGAGAAGCGGATAATGTTTTAACAACCGCTGCGAAAGGGATCGCGGAGATTATCACACTGGCAGGTTATGTCAATGTTGATTTTCAAGATGTGCGTACGGTTATGTTGAATGCAGGTGCTGCCGTGATGGGCACGGCTGAAACACGAGGAGACACTCGTGCCATTAAAGCTGCGCAACAAGCATTGGCTTCTCCACTATTGGATAGCCATGATATCATGGGTTCGAAAAAGATTTTGCTTTCGATCATATCCGGAGAAGAAGCAGAATTGCAAATGGATGAATTAACAACCATTACAGAGTACATTCAGCAACAAACGGGTGATGATGCAGAGGTCATTTTTGGTCATGGTGTGGACGCAGCCTTAGGCGACCGGATTCGTGTAACCGTTATAGCTACAGGTTTTGATACTGTACATAAATCTTTAAAGAAGGAAGAGAAGAAAGTCCATGAATTGGATCGTTCTCAAATATCGTTGTTTGACGCCACTGATAATTCAGTGAATCAACAGACAGCTGATTTGCAATTGAAACTCAAGAAAGATTCGATGGGAGGGGAAAAAGCACCTTCTCATATTTTTGATTTTCCTAAAGAGGAGATACCTGTTCAAAAGCCAGCGGATAGGCCTGTTTTAAATAAACCTGAAGAGGATTTTTCGCAGGATGAACCGAAAGTAGAGCGTTCGTATTCTTTTACGCTGTTTGATCAAAATCAATCGGAAAGCAAAGCTGAAGATGATGGCGAAGACAGTTTATTTGCAGATGACGATGAATTTCAAATCGGCAAAGCGATCTCATCAGATCAGGTGATCAACGAAGATGGTTTGATGGAAGTACGCAAAACGAAAGAGCGCTTAGAACAGCAAGCGAAAGAAAGGAGAGAAAAATTAAAGTCAAACCGTAAACAAGAAATGACGAAAGAAGAGTTCAATGAAAAATGGACGTTACCTGCATACTTACGCAGAGGTGTGAAGATGGACAATGTACCTCATTCTTCGGAGCCGTTCATCTCTCGATACAATTTAAATGACGATAATAATTTGTTGGGCAATAATAAATTCTTGCACGACAATGTAGATTAAACTCGTTGGTGGTTAGTCGTTGATCGTTTTTCGAACAACGGTAACAAACAACGAATTAGAGGCATGGCATTTCTGACACGATTGGCTTTACTCCATTCGTAGTGGTTGTTGGTGGTAAATATTTTTTGCCGGTGTCAGATTGCCTTCTTAAGACCAGACTGTAGGATTGCTGTTAGTTATTTTTTGCAGCGTTCTGGTCGGGATTTTTTTAGGTGAGAGAGAAGCCCTGCTTAACCCGCAGGGCTTCTTTATTTGTAAATGATTTTTGTGGTTTCCATTTCATACCTTTATTGAAACATCAATTCATATGTCGAAAAAAGTTATTTATTTCACTTTCCCTATTCTGGTGATAGTTGCGGTCTATTTTTTAGGCCCAACTCCTTCTAAACCTAAATGGAATTTGGCGATGCCTGTAGTCCCTCAGGAGTCCGCTGCATTGGAAAAATATGTTGCTGATCAAGAAAGCAAGCACAAACTAAAGCCTGACAATGAAGCACGTATTATCTGGGCAGATAGTTCAAAGAAGAAAACTGAATATAGTGTGGTTTATATCCATGGATTTTCTGCGAGCCAGGAAGAAGGTGATCCTGTACATATCAATTTTGCAAAAAAGATTAATGCCAATTTGTATCTTGCTCGCATGGCTGACCACGGGGTGGATACGACTGACCAATTATTATATTTCTCAGCAGACCGTTGGTGGCAGAGCAGTAAAGAAGCGTTGGCGATCGGTAAATCTTTAGGTGATAAAGTAATACTTATGAGCACTTCAACCGGAGGCACCATGAGTTTGATTTTGGCATCTACCTATCCGAACGATGTTTTCACCCTGATTAATATGTCTCCTAATATTGAAATAAATGATCCCACTGCCTGGTTACTAAATAATCCTTGGGGGCTGCAAATTGCACGTAAAGTGATTGGTGGAGACTTACTTTCTTCTCCTCCGGATTCTTTACGAGATGGATATTGGAATAATCCCTATCGAATTGAAGCGGTTGTGCAATTGGAAGAATTAGTGGAAAGCAAAATGAATAAAGAGACATTTGCTAATGTGAAATGTCCAAGCCTCACTCTATACTTTTATAAAAATGAGAAAGAGCAGGATCCTACTGTAAAAGTAAGTGCGATGATGGAAATGGATAAAAATCTAGGAACGCCTGATAATTTAAAACAAATGGTAGCCATACCTGAGGCTGGTGGGCATGTTCTTGGAAGTTATGTGCGCTCAAAGGATATTTTTTCTGTTGAACGCGCTGCTGAAAATTTTGCAGTTGAAAAATTGGGGATGAAAATCAATTATGGGTTGAATCCAACAAAACTAGATGCTTACAAAAATAGTTTGAAGGCTAATCCAGCTAACGAGTTGATTGACCTTGAGAAGTTCATACCGAATATTGTGTTGGATGTTCGCTATGCCTCCACCAACAATTTTACTAAAGAAAAAATCTACAATTTATCAAAGGCTTATTCGCGCAAACCTGTGGCCATCGCTTTAAAGAAAGCCCAAGATGAGTTTAACAAACTTGGCTATGGCATAAAAGTGTACGATGGGTATAGGCCTTATTCTGCTACCATTAAATTTTATGAAGTGATGAAAGGCGATACTATGTATGTGGCTAGCCCGTACAAAGGTTCGAAGCACAACCGGGGTTGCGCGTTGGATTTGACACTGGTGGATTTGAAAACAAAAGAAGAACTAAAAATGCCTACTGAGTGGGATACGGCATCAAAAGAAAGCTGGGCAGACGCACCTGTGAACGACCCGGTGGTTGCTAAAAATCGCGAGATGCTTATTTCTATCATGGAAAAAAATGGTTTTAAAGTATATTCCGCAGAGTGGTGGCATTTTGATTTTGTGGGCTGGCAGAAATACGATGTGATGGATATTAATTTTGAAGAGTTAAATTAGACATAAGTAATAAGTATAAAGTATTAAGACATTTAAATGATCGTTATGATTACTAATAAAAACTCGTTTCTCACGCCTTATTTCTAACAACTTATGTCGCTAGTAGAAGCCCAAACCCAAGTAGATCAATGGATCAAAATCCATGGAGTACGCTACTTCAACGAACTTACCATTATGGCTATGCTTACCGAGGAAGTGGGGGAGGTGGCAAGAATCATTGCAAGAAGATATGGTGAGCAGTCTGAAAAAGAATCGGATAAAGAAAAGGATTTAGGAGATGAAATGGCGGATGTGCTCTGGGTATTAATATGTTTGGCTAATCAGACTGGAGTAGATTTGACGAAGGCCTTTGAAAAAAATTTAGAGAAGAAAACAATGCGCGATAGCGATCGCCATCATCAAAACCCGAAGTTATCGAAGTCGTAGCACTCCGTTGATTAACCGAGGCAATACTGTATATTGATCCGGTGTGACACAAAATTTTAGATCGTCATGGATGTTGAGTTTGTTCAATCGTCTAACATGGGAAGAGGCGTTTAAGAAACTCACCATATCTTCTTTTGCGATGTTGTACAAGTGCTGTGCGGCCAAGGGAGCATCACAATCTGGTCCGAGATAATCTTTCAATTTGTCTACTAACGCACCTGCAAACAGCGTGTCTTCCAAGTTTACTTTGCCTTTCCAGCCGGCACACACAACCAACACATTATTTTCATTTAACAATAAATATTTAGCTACCGCATTCAGGTTTAAGAATGAACCAATAATGACATCTTTCGCCCCTTTGGATTTTTCGATAGCCTGGGTACCGTTGGTAGTCGTGAATGCAATTTTTAATCCTCGCACTTGTTCACCCATATATTCGAAAGGCGAGTTTCCTTTGTCAAAGCCTTCTACTTTTTTTCCGTCACGTTCACCAGAAATCACGTAGCCTCTTAGTTTCATATTTTGACACTCATCCAAATTGGCAATGGGTGTAATGCTTTCTACACCATGAGCGAATGCCGTGACCATACAGGAAGTTGCTCTCAGAATATCCACTACCACTACCGTTTTGTCTTGCACTGTATAGAGGTGCATTAATTCAGGACTAAGACAGACATCAATCGTTTTCATGGGCTATTTTTTTGTAGACCTAGCGAGGAGGCAATCGCTCGGTATTGTTTTACAATTTCGCTGCAGGTGGCTGGCAGATTTTGGATTCCCTTTCAATAATGCCTGACACCAATCGATGCAAGCTTCTTCCTTTTTCCCAGTTTTATAAAGAGCAATCGCTCGATTATGTAGTGAGTTGTCATGTTCCGGATTATACTTAAGTGCCAGATTGTAGTCGGTAATGGCCGATTGAAACTTATCTTGTTTTAAATAGTTTGTGCCACGTTGAAAATAGTAATGGAAATTTCCCGGATCCAACTTAATGGCATTGGAATAATAAGAAACGGCCTCGGTTAAACTATCGAGTTTTTCAAGTTGATCTCCTGCCTGAAAATAGTACTCGGCCTCATCAGGCATTTGATTCAAGAGTACACGATACTGGTACAGTGATTCAGCATACATTTTTAAATTCGTCAGTGTAACGGCTAAATTAAACCGATAGATGGTCGTTTCTGGTTCAGCTTTTACAAGACTTTTAAAAATCGCCTTCGCCTCTTTGTATTTTCCTTGCCCCATGAATGCAAGGGCTTTATTGTTGGGGTCTTCATCAATTTGAGCAAACGAAGCATTCGCAATGCAAAAAAAAAGAACCAACCAACCTCTTCTCATTGGAACTAGTTAATTAATGGCATTTTACTGACGATCGCTTTCAGTGCCTTGTTTCTTATGTCAATGAAAATTTCTGTTCCAGGCGCAGCGTTAGCGGAGGTTACATAACCCATGCCTATTCCAATTCCCAACATAGGTGATTGTGTTCCGGAAGTTACTTTTCCAATTATATTGTTGGCGGCATCTTTAATTGGATAGTCATGACGAGGGATGCCCTTGTCGATCATTTTAAATCCTATTAACTTTCTTGTTACACCTTCTTGCTTTTGTTTTTGTATGGCAGCTGAGTTAGTGAAAGCTTTTGTGAATTTTGTGATCCAACCAAGCCCGCCTTCATTAGGTGAAGTGGTGTCATCGATATCGTTGCCGTACAAACAAAAACCCATTTCAAGTCGCAATGTATCTCTTGCGCCTAATCCAATAGGCTTGATGCCTTCATCTTTCCCCGCCTCAAAGATGGCATTCCATACTTTTTCTGCACTTTCTTTATTTACATAGATTTCATAGCCACCCGCCCCTGTATAGCCTGTATTGCTAAGGATTACATTGGGTACACTAGCAAATTCGCCTACTGAAAAGTGATAGTATTTTATTTCGGCTAAATCAGTCTTGGTCAATTTTTGCAAGACACCTACCGCTTTTGGGCCTTGAATCGCGAATAGACAAATATCATCTGAAATGTTTTTCATCTCAGCTCCATTACTGTTGAATTTGGAAATCCAATTCCAGTCTTTTTCTATGTTTGAGGCATTGACAACAAGCAGATAGTCGTTCTCCTTCATTTTATAAACTAGCAGGTCGTCCACAATACCGCCAGTTTCATTTGGCAGGCAGGAGTATTGCGCTTGCCCGTCAGTCAGCTTGCTAGCATCGTTGCTAGTTACACGTTGAATTAAATCTAAAGCGTGTGGGCCTTTGATAGTAAATTCCCCCATGTGGGAAACATCAAAAACACCAACTCCTTTGCGTACGGTCATGTGCTCTTCAATATCGGAAGAGTAGCGAACCGGCATATTATAACCGGCAAAGGGCACCATTTTAGCGCCTAGCTTTTCATGAACAGCATTTAGGCGAACAAATTTAATTTCCATTGTTAAAAAGTTGAGATCAAAAGTAAGAACAGTTTATGAAATTGAGCACTTTAATTTTCAAGTAGTTGTTTCTTATTTATGGAAAGGTCAATATTTGATTGGCATTATGCCTTCACGTTCAAATTTTTGGTAAGCCGTTGGAGATAGTAATTTTTTAAGTTTGGCCATCGCTTGAACCGATTCGCTTTCGAATCCTAAAAGGGTAGACTGATAAACATACTCTTTTAAGAGTTTTATTGAATTTGGCTTTGCGAGGAGTCCATTTACTAATATCGAATAAGGTTTCATTTTATCAGACTCATTTTTGAAGAAGTATTTGGCTGTCATCAGCATCACTTCTTCAAATTGGAAATTAGCGATAGCCAGGTAATTGAACTTCCGTGTTGCATCAGCAGTTTTACCATCCTGTACATCTAACAGCGCTTGCCAATAGATTTTCTCAATTTCAAATCCGACAGGTAATTCTTGATTCAATTTATTTTGAATGAAACTCCAATCCGATATTTCAGCAGCTAACATTAGATTTATGACCAATATATCATCTGCCAATGCTTTGTCCCTTAAGGTAGTTCCCTTTAGTATTGAGAGACAACGGATGGCACTCATTGGATCATCATGCAAGAGCCAATTCTTACTTCTATCTAATATTGCACGAATTCTCAATGGTTCATCTTTAATACTTGTGGTGACTTCATGGAATAGTATAGAGTCTGTCAATGGGATTCGATACCGACAATATCCATATTTCAGGGCATCAGGTTGTTGTAAAACATCGAGCTTTTTCAGATCCATGATCTTACTATAGAATTGTGCCTCTGAGTTGGCTTGTGCATTTTTAGTTGTAGTTAGTGAATCCCAAAGCGGTCTAGCCCTTGCCATGCTATCTGCTTCAGTCCATGCCAATGCTTGAAGAAAAGCAGCTGAATTGATTTTTTTTTCTTCCGCTGTTTTAAAATAGAGAGCAGCTGTAGAGGGATTGTGTTGCTCGAGCAACCAAATTCCCAGCAGATGAAAATATTTGCCCTGACCTGTGCTGAATGCCAGTTCACGAAGTAGTTCAAAGGCCTTACTGACTAAACCACTCGTGTAATAGGCATGTGCAACAGCAAGAAATATATATTCCTTAAAAGTAGCATTACAAGGCTTTTTGGCCAAGGAGAGAATAGGTGCTAATAATGCGGTATCAATTTTATTATGTTGATTAATAAGCTGATTACTAATCAAAGCAGCTATTCCAACAGTCAAAACAGTGTCTTTAGTAAGAGGTATTTTTATTTCTAATGGCAGATGTTGGATATTGGCTAACGCAAAGGCATTGCTTTGCGCACCTATTTCTGTTGATCCAAGCAGCGTGAGTAGTGAATCCGCTGGAAATTTTAACTTTAATAGGGCGCTTGTAGCAAATAAGTTTGCTTCTGCAGCCTCTTTGGTAAATGAATTTTTTCTCGCTTTTTGAAAATAGAGCATTGAGGAATCCAATAAATTCAGGTTATAGTAATTTAATGCCTGTGCATTTAATAAAACCCCACTTGATGGGAAAATTCTTAACCCCGCTGTTAATAAATCCGCTGCGGCTCTAAAATTATCATTCGTCTGATAGGAATCACTATAATTTAAGAAAGTAATTTCAGAGGGAGTGCTATTAATAATGTTATTGTATTCTTTAAGTTCATGTTCAGGATCCAATTGAGAAGCATACATCGTAGCCAAAGCGTAATGAGCATGATGATTTCTATTTCGAGAAGAGATAGACTTATTATAGTACGCTTTAGCAGTAATAGCATCTCCTTGCATTTGATAAACATCTCCATAGGCATTGTAATAAGCGGCTGTAGCTCTGGCAAAGTAACTAGTTAGTGGAGATGAGAAAGAGAGAAACGCAAAAGTTGCGATCAAGCTCATAATCCGAAATGTGAAGAAAGGCATCGTGGAAGGCTTGTAAAGAATTTTATGAACAGGCAGATTAGCGAGCAGCATCGGCCCAAAATTTGCGGTCACATAGGCTGTAAAGATAATGCCATAGGCAAGATGTGTAAACAGTATAATGTCATTAAACCCCTCCATCATAGTTGTGCTATGAGTTGTAAAGCAGAAACTGACGGTGGCAAAGGTGATTAAAAAGAATCCTAGGTACAGATAAGTAACAGTAGAAAATACAGTAACAGAATCGGCATAAAGTGATTCACGCTTCCGTACTCCCCATAAACCAATGATTGCAGAAAATGTTAACAGCAAATAGGAGTTAACAGTAAATATATCCCAGTATATATAGCGCTCTCTGATCAGGTAAGTGATAAGCAGGTTAGCTAGATAGATAGCAGAAATGATGTAATAGTGTGCCGCACTCTTGGTTGGTTTTTGTGAATTGGTTACAATGGTAATAAAGAGAGCGGTAATTTCATGTGAAATCATGAGTATGAAGACAATGCTCATGATGATCCCGGTAGTTAGCCCATTTACAGCGAGATGAAGAAAGGGATTTGTTACCTGGCTGGCCAGTACAACTATAAGAGCTAAGACTAGTGTAATGGCTCCGAAAACTAACAGACGAAAATTAAAACGATAATGTGTACCGTATGATTGAAAATAGTAAGCGATGGACGCATAAATTGAAATAACTACAAGGGCGGTCGCTTTATTGGTTAAGCCAAATAACACTATTGATTCCCAATGAAAATTAGCAAGGATGAGAATGCTTAATCCAATTCCGGCTAGAAATGCGAATCGTTTTAAAGTAGTGACAAAGGAAAGAAAGACAATAAATCCGATGGTAAGACAAAATAGAAAAACATAATAAATCCATGAAGTTGGTTGTAATTCACTGCCAGCAAAAGTTTCGAACAATAGCAAATTGTCTGCAGGAACACCAATTGAAGAGGGCCCCACATCAAAATTCCGCAATGTAATTTCCACCAGTTCTAGTTCTTGAAACTGATTATAAATAAAGGCGAGTGAAGGAAATTGAAAATAGACAAAACAGAAAAGACTTATGATGAGGATGACAAGTGTTGTCAATACCCAAAATATATTTCGTTCAGCAGCAGACCAATCTTTCCAAAACCAAATAGATTGCATGTGCTATTCTAAAACTTTAGGAACTCTGAAATAGTCAGAGTCTTTTTTTGGTGCGTTTTGTAAAACTTGATGATGATCCAAATGGGGTTTTACTTCATCCTCCCTAAGTGCGTTGATTTCTTGACTCATCGTAGTTAGCGGCTCAATTCCATCTGTATTTACTTCCTTTAGTTTTTCGACAAAATTTACCATGTTGTTCATGTCTTTCAACATTTTATCAATGTCTTTTGCATCCAAGTCTAGCCGCGCCAGGTGTGCAATTTTAGCTAGAGTTTCTTGATCAATTTTCATGAGGGTAGGCTCAATTCTTTTTTCAATTCAGTATCAATGATCATAAAGACATGTTGTTTGAGTTGATGCGTATTAGCCAACGTCATTCCTTTTGTTTCAATCGGTTCATGAAAGATTACCTTCACAAGTCCACCGTATAGAAGTATCTTTTTTTGATCAGGCAAAATTATCCAATTATAAGGTATGGTGACAGGTACAATAGGTATTTGTTTTTCAATGGCTGCACGAAAGGCACCATCTTTAAAGCCGACTATATGTGGAGGATTCTTGGTAGCCATGCCTCCCTCTGGATAAATGATCAGACTTTTTCCCTCGTCAATAGCTTTCATTGTTGCCAACATGGTATTGGACCTACTTTTCAGACTTTTGCGGTTAACAGTAATATGCAGCTTTCGGTACATAAAACCGAAAAGAGGAATCTTTTCCATATCATTTTTGCCAACAAAAATGGCATTGATTGGATTGAGTCCCATGGTAGGAATATCCAAATAGGAAAAATGGTTCGGGCAAAAAATGTATTGCTTTTTTGAATCAAGTTTAGATCTGTATTCTACCTTGAAAGGCAGAAAACAAAAGATGAACATTAATTTGGCCCACCATCTGTTGAAAATACCGACTAACTGGTATTGCTTGGGGAAAACAATCGGGATAAACAGAAATGGGAGGAAGACCAAAAATAGTACTGAGAATACAGTGAAGCCGTAGACAGTATGAATTATTCGAAGAAACTTCATTTAGAAATTAAGTAATACTACACTTCAGTGATGCCATAGATAATCCAGTGAAGTGGTTTCGGTCTAAAATAGATAAAATAGGAACAAGCTTGATGCGGAATTTAAGCCAAAACTAAATTGTTGTCCATTGCTTTCGGTTGTAATTGAATTTGAGGTATTTGTAATATTTGTTAGCCCGTAAGTTAGTCCTAGTCCAGCCTCGGTAGCCACATAGAGTCGCGCGTTAATGTTGAAGCGGAGACCAAGAAATGGGCGTAATGATAGTCCATATGATGTGTTTGTATTTTTTTGATTGTTAAATTCATTTCCACTTTGCTGGTAGAAAGGGGAGATGTCTGCACCACTATACCAAAGCCAGTGTTTTGTAATTGAGCTTTGAAATTCTTTCCCAAGAGTGAGTTGAATATTGTTGTTAAAAGTCTGTTGAATCTGATTACTATTGTTACTTGAGGCGTTACTAAAATATAATGATGCGCCTAATCTAGTCGCATGATTTTCTTTGGTTTGATTCTTAAACATCAATGTAAATGGAGCACTCGATGGTTGAAATATGTTATTAAGAATTATCGTTGTATTGAAGCCAATGTGCTTTTTAAATTCCTTTTCTGGCTGAGCCTGAGCGAAAAAAGAAATTGACATCAGGCAAAATGAAAATAAGATCAGTAGATTTTTCATATGTTTTTTTGCTAGAAAGTGCAATTACTGAGCCAGTTATTTGTTTATGGTAGAAGGTTTCGGTATCAAAATAATCTCATTCTGTCTTCCATCAATATATCGAAAACCGGTCTCATCAAAAAAACCGTCTTCTTCTAATTGTATTCGTACTTCTTTTTTCCATTCGATGACATAAACAGAAGCATTAAGTTCGATTGAATAGGCAGTGTTGAAGTGCATGGGATAATCACCAGTGGACGGTACACCCCCTTGCATATCCCACTGTCCTATTGTAGTGCCGGCTGCATGTCCATGAAACCCAATTGGATGTGTGTAGATTGAAGGTGTTATGCCACTGTCAATGGCTTGCTTTCGTGAATCTGCTAAAATTTGATTGCCCGTTTTTCCTTCTTTGAAGTTACTGGTTAAGATGTCTTGTAATTTATTGCCACGTTGAAAGGCATTTTTCAAATATTCAGGCACCTCTGCTTCGCCCGGCTTTAAAACATAAGCGTGTTGTTGGGTGTCTGTATTTAATCGGAGATAAGTAATACCAAAATCTACGTGCAACAAATCTCCTGGTAAAATGACAATGGGTTGGGGCCTTTTAGAAGTAATAATCTCAGGTTCTTTTCGCTGAATGGAAACGGAAGGGTGAAACCAAGTGTCTAGCTTTAGTCTTTTTATTTCTTCTCGATACCACCAAATCACATCTTCGGCAGTGGTAATTCCAGGATGAATGACCTTTTCTGAAAAGCCCTCCTTAATAATATCATGGGCAATACGGCATATTTGTTGGTAGATCACCATTTCTTTTTCCGTTCTAGTTTCAAGCCAGGCGACAGCTAATTTTTCAGCTGAAGTAACATGGGCATACAGTCTTTTCGGTATCGCTGTGAGTAATTGATCATAATCGTTGGCTGTCAGTCCATCCGTATGTCCCCACGAGGAAGCCTTGTTGATACCAATTTTTTTAGGATTTCTTTCTTCAATGATTTTCCCTAATTGTCCCCATTGGTCGGGTTGGTGATCCGGATCCCATGAACGTCTGAATACTTTCCCCACATCATACCTGGCTACTGCGAGGTAATCAAAACCTAAGTCGTTTCCCTTTGAATCATTACCCTTATCATAGATTACTAACATCGTAGTTCTGCGGGCAGCAAACCAAGTGGCCGGAAGCATGGTTCGGATCACAGGGTCTTCGTTATATTCACGGGAGATGATAACCCACATATCAATCCCTTCTCTACGCATTAAGGTTGGCAAAACAGTACGTAGGCGGTCTTCGAGTAATTCATCGATAACTTTGGACTGATCGCGCTGAGAGAGTATGAGTGGATATTGTGCAGAAGATAGAGAGACGATAAAAAGAAAGCTCGCTAGGACAAAGTATTTCATTGTATATAAGTGGGTTAATTTATAGTCTAATCTTAATTTGGCACCGTTGATTCTTAAGAGTTTCTTTCGCATTTCCTACTGCTAATGTAGACTTCGCATCATCCATTTGGTCTTTCACGGCATTCTTAATTTCTTTCATCCGCATGGCTTCAATAAAGCGCTTAACATCTTCCTCATTTTCTAAGATGAGTATGGGAACTTTCATGGGCTTGTCATCATCATCTTTGGCAACCATTGTAAAGAATGAGGAGTTAGTATGCTTAATGGTGCCAAGTTTAACATTTTCAGCTTCTACTCGGATACCTACCACTAAGGAACTATTTCCAACATAATTGACGGAGGCATGCATTGATACCAGTTCACCTACCTCTACCGGCTGGAGAAATTCTACTTTATCAACAGAGACTGTTACGCAATAAGTGCCGGCATGTTTGCTCGCAGTGGCATAGGCGACTTTATCCATCATAGACAACAGTGTTCCACCATGGATTTTCCCACCAAAGTTGGCATAGGAAGGAATCATGAGTTCTGTAATGGTGGTTTGAGATGCCTTAACAGGCTTGGCCAATTCGTTCATCTGTGCAAATTATTCAAAAAGATAAGAAAGAAAAGCTGATTCCTGTAATGTGATTTCTTATTTAGCTTATTAAGTTATTAGCTAATCTCTTAAAACGCAAAAACATCGCGGTAGCGGTAAGTGTCAGGCCAACCAATAAACCTAGCCAAATTCCGATGGCCCCCCACCCAAGAACAAAAGTCAAACAATAGCCCAAAGGTAAACCGATGATCCAATAAGACACAAAGATGAGCAAAGATGGAATTTTGACATCCTGTAATCCCCGCAAGGCACCAATACAAACAACCTGTATTCCATCACTTAGTTGAAACAACCCGGCAATTATTAATAAAGGGCCAGCGATCGCTACCACTTCTATGTCGTGTACATAAAATTGAGGCAGCACATTTCTGCCTGCAATAAAAAGGATTGCCCATGCGGTCATGATGCACATCGCGAGCCCAAGTAGTGCAAAGGCTGCCCGATGCAGATTGACAAAATCTTTTTTACCTAAGAAATTACTTACTCGAATGGTAGCAGCCGCGGCTAAGCCAGATGTGGTCATGTAACTAATGGTCGCCAGGTTAATCGCGATCTGATGAGCCGCTAACGCCTGTGTACCGAGCCATCCCATCATTACCAATGAAAAATCAAACGCGGCAACCTCAAAAATAAATTGCATACCGGCAGGTATACCTATTTGTAGCATTTTGTTGAGGAGCGACTTAGAATAGTTTCCAATGGAAAATCCAATTCTATATTTTTTAAATCGAGGAGCGAAATAGACGTAACCGGCAAAGAAGAGCGCCATAAGTACGCGAGAAATTAAGGTGGCATAGCCAGCTCCATTTAATCCCATAGCTGGGAATCCACCATGACCGTAAATCAATAAATAATTCAATCCTATGTTAATAAAATTGCTACCAATCACAATAATCATTGCAATGCGAGTCAAAGATAACCCTTCGGTAAACTGACGAAAAGTTTGGAATACTAGAATAGGGATAAGGGAAAACGTAATGATGCTTAGGTAAGGAATTGAAAGCACGACCACTTCAGGAGGTTGGTTAATGTGATAAAGAACATTCATGCCAACCAAAACTAAGATTATTAAAAGCAGACTATTGCAAAGATTGATCAGTAGCCCATGCTTGAGTATGGATGCTATTTTAGTGTCATCTTTTTCTCCTTCGGCTGTAGATACTAAGGGAGTGATGGCATACGAAACCCCTATGCCAAATAGCAACAAAAAATTAAAGGCGACATTGGCCAGACCCGCGCCTGCTAGATTGGCTGCGCCTAAATTGCCTACCATAATATTATCAGCCACACCCATCGTTACATGCCCTAGTTGACTAAGCATGACTGGATAGGCAAGATGAAAGCCTTCTCTTACGTGGGTATTATAGTTTCTTAAGTCCATGTTGATAGTCTATCATCAAACAATGATAAACTAATGATGAAAAGTTAAATTAGAGATGGAGTTCACGGGCAGCCCTCAAAAAACCCATCACACTCAAGCTGTCAGTTATTTTTCCGTCCAATACCATTTGCAATGCGTCTTTGAAGGGCAACTTCCAAACCTTCAAGTCAGCTTCTGTTTCTTCGAGTTGAGCAATCCCAAAAGTTAAATCTTCTGCTAGAAATACGAATCCTTCTTCATCGGATACCGAATTGGATAAATGAGCATGAAGAAGGCATGTCCATTTTTTGGCGGTGATGCCGGTCTCTTCTTTTAATTCTCTTTGAGCAGATTCAAGGACATCACTGTCAAGAGGTCCACCTCCTTCGGGTATTTCCCAACTCCACTTATCCAATGGGTATCGATATTGTCCAACAAGCCAGGTATTTCTTTCTTCATCCAACGCGATGATGCCAATCGCCTTATTCTTAAAATGGACTTTTCCGTAAATACCTTTACCCCCGGCAGGATTAAGAACCTGATATTCTTCTAATTTAATCCATGCGTTATCGTAAATGTCTTTTTGAGATAGGGTTGTCCAAGGATTGTTTGTTGAAGAAATTGACATAAAGAGATATAAAAGCCCAAGATTCAAAATTCGAATGGATTTCCAAATACAATCATTAATCCTGACTTTTGAAATAACTTTGAGTTCATGCTGAAATCTTTCTTTACAAGTCATTTAATTGAAGCAGGTTGTGATGAAGTGGGTCGTGGTTGTTTGGCAGGGCCGGTTGTGGCGGCAGCTGTCATTCTCCCCAAAAAATTTAAACACCATTTATTGACGGATTCAAAGCAACTAAAGAAAAAGGACCGTGAGCAATTGCAAGAAGAAATCAAACGTTCAGCGATAGCTTGGGCGGTAGCAGAAGTCAGTCATCAGGAAATAGATGAAATCAATATTTTGAATGCCTCTTTTAAGGCAATGCACTTGGCGTTGGATCAATTGAATGTAAGGCCGGAGTTTTTATTAGTAGATGGGAATCGTTTTAATCCTTATCGAAAAATTGAGCACCATTGCATTATAATGGGAGATAGTAAATATTTATCTATCGCTGCAGCATCCGTGTTGGCTAAAACCTTTAGAGACGATTTGATGGAGAAACTTTCTCATCAATATCCAGGTTATGGATGGGAAAGGAATATGGGGTATCCAACTACCCAGCATCGGGATGGTATTCGACTATTAGGAATCACGCCTTATCATCGCAAATCATTTCAATTGCTGCCCTCTCAACTGGAGATTTTTCAAAAATAATTAGCATCATGTGCCTCATCTTTCTCTCCATTCATCAGCACCCTACCTATAAGCTCATCGTGGCAGCGAATCGTGATGAATTTTATAAGCGCCAGACTACACCCGCAGATTTCTGGCAAGATCATCCTGAAATCTTGGGTGGAAGAGATGTAGAAGCACACGGAACATGGATGGCGATGACTAAATCAGGGAGGATAAGTATGGTCACTAACTATCGTGATCCAAAGAACATCGACCCCAATGCACCTTCCAGAGGTCAGTTAGTAACGGATTTCTTGCTAAGTGAAAAAAATCCTGAGAAGTACTTAACAGAAGTGAAGCAAGCTGAAAAGAGATACAATGGATTCAATCTTATCACAGGCAATACAAATGAACTTTTCTATTATTCCAATTATAAAGGCAGCATAGAAAAAATTCAACATGGCATCCATGGATTAAGCAATCATTTGTTGGATACCCCATGGCCTAAAGTTGTAAAGGGCAAAGAAAAATGGAAAATTCTGCTAGCTCAACCAACATTAAATTCATCCACACTTTTTGACTTTTTAATGGACGAACATCGGGCACCGGATGAGCTTTTGCCGGAGACGGGTATTGGCTTAGAACGTGAGCGAGCCCTTTCTTCCATGTTTATCAAAACACCAGGATATGGTACGCGTTGTTCTTCGGTAATCTTGGTAGATCATCAAAATCAGGTTAGGTTTACCGAGCGGGCATATGATCTTGATACCTTTCAATTTACCGACCGTGAGTTTCAATTTAGAATCAATGAACATCCAGCGTAACAATTCCTCCTTCTGACCGTCTGAAAGGCACCTAGTAAGAGATTATTGCTTTATTTTGATCAAAATTGCATTGTTTTGAAACCAAATGTCGTTTGATCAGTTCAATGAGTGTAAAACAGTCAAGAATATCTCAATAAACATTTAGAAAGCCAACTATGAGTAAAATCATTGAAACACACGAAATCTCGAAGGTTTATAAAATGGGCAATAACATCGTTAACGCTCTACAGTCTATATCTATTTCCATTGACCGTGGCGAGTATGTTGCTTTTATGGGCCCCTCCGGGTCAGGAAAGTCTACGCTTATGAACATTGTTGGCTGTCTTGATTCACCTACCAGTGGGACGTACATGCTAAACAATCAATTGGTGAGTGAGATGACAGAGAACGACTTAGCAATGATCCGCAATAAGGAAATTGGTTTTGTGTTCCAGACTTTTAATTTGCTACCGCGTGCGTCTGCTTTGGAGAATGTGGCTTTACCATTGATTTATGCCGGCTATAGCAGAGGTGATCGGGAAGAAAAAGCAATGGTTACATTGGAGAATGTGAACCTTGCAGATCGGTATCACCACAAACCCAACGAATTATCAGGGGGGCAACGTCAACGTGTTGCTATTGCCCGTGCTTTGGTGAATGATCCCTCTATTATTTTAGCGGATGAACCAACCGGTAACCTAGACACCAAGACTTCTTATGATATCATGAACCTTTTTCAGGATCTGCATGATAAAGGGAATACTATTATTTTGGTTACTCATGAAGACGATATTGCACACTACGCACATCGCATTATTAGACTGCGAGATGGGTTAGTTGAATCGGATCGCAAAAATGAAAATGTAACCCGTAACCCGGCAACGGCTGCTGTAGCTCACTAACCACTACGCTTCAGGTTCTATGTCTAAAGTTTGAACTTTAGCTATTTATCATAGTACTTTGAAGAATGAAAATTTATACCAAGACGGGTGATGAAGGGACCACCTCTTTAGTAGGAGGTAAACGGGTTTCTAAAGCAGCTCTGCGAATTGATACCTATGGAACAGTGGATGAATTAAATTCACACATTGGATTGGTACGCGATCAAGAAATTAATCAAGTAAGAAAATCTGTATTAGTAGAGATTCAAGACCGTCTATTTACCATCGGGTCAATGTTGGCAACTGAGCCAGGGAATACAAAAGTAAAAATACCATCTCTTCAAGAAAATGATATTCTATATTTAGAGCAAGCGATGGATAAGATGGATGAGAAACTTCCACCCATGCGTTTTTTTGTTCTGCCAGGAGGGCATCCTTCCATTTCAATAGGCCATATTGCACGTACGGTTTGCAGAAGAGCGGAGCGACTGACTATTGCCCTTCACCAAGATGAACCGATTGATCCTTTCGTGATTAAATACCTCAATCGACTATCTGATTATTTATTTGTGCTTTGCCGAATGATGGCACATGAGTTACAAATAGAGGAGACTCCCTGGAAGCCTCGGCTTTAAAATGAGAAAATCAGCGGCCATATATCTTTTTCTAATCTTACTCTCCATCTTGATAGCTACTTATAGCTCCGCTCAAAAGCAAGTTGTCTTTTTGCAAAATGGAAATGTGATCGCACGATTTACAGAAGGAGATCGATTTAAGTTTCTGTTGAAAGATCATCATTGGAAAGAAGGATACATCTCAGAACTTACAGACTTTTCTATGATTACTTCAGCGCTTGATACCATCTCATTTTTATCCATAGAAAAAATAAGTACGAAAGCGATTAAGCGAGTGAGTATTTCAAGCGGCCTAGGTGGAGCCATGTTTATAGCTGGTTTGGGCTATATAGCGCTCAATCAGATAAACTCGTGGGCGGGCTACACGAAGGGAGGATTTGATGAAAGTAGCGGAAAAGCGTTGGCAATTGCCGGAGCAGGGGCCGCATTGATATTCATTAAGCCAAAATATAAGAGGATTAGCAGAGGCGTCACTATCCGTATGGTTGATTATCGATCACCCTACTTCAAATTGAATCGATAGAAATTTAACCTGATTCTGTATTTTTGCGATTCAATATTTATTAAACGATGACCACAGAACAACTTAAGGACTTGAAAGTCCGTGTTGCCGCCCTCAGGCGGTATCTTTGACTACGACCGTAAACTCGTAGAAATTCAGGACGAAGAACGAATTACCCATCAAGCGGATTTTTGGAATAAACCAAAAGAAGCAGAAGTCATTTTAAAGAATATACGTTCAAAGAAGATCTGGACAGATGCGTATTCACATGTCACTAAATTGGTTGACGATCTTGAAGTCCTTAATGAATTTCACGAAGCGGGAGACGTGACGGAAGAAGAGTTAGATAAAGAATTTCCTCACGTTGCCAAAGCAGTTGAAGACCTGGAGTTTAAAAAGATGCTCAGCAAAGAAGAAGATCAATTGAGTGCGGTGCTAGAGATCAACCCGGGTGCGGGAGGAACAGAAAGTAATGATTGGGCAGATATGATCAATCGCATGTATATCATGTGGGGCGAGAAGAGTGGATATAAAGTTTCGCAAATCGATTACCAATCAGGTGAAGTAGCAGGCATTAAATCTGCTACCCTGGAAATTGAAGGACCTTTTGCCTATGGAAAATTGAAATCAGAAATTGGCGTTCACCGCCTTGTTCGAATTTCACCTTTTGATTCTAATCAAAGAAGACACACTTCATTTGCTTCCGTATTTGTTTATCCGAAAGTTGATGACACCATCCAAATAGAAGTAAATCCGGCCGATGTAGAAATACAAACATCGCGATCTGGCGGAGCGGGAGGGCAGAATGTGAATAAAGTAGAAACAAAAGTACAACTCACCCATAAGCCCTCTGGTATCGTAATCGTTTGTCAGGTAGAACGAAGCCAACATGCGAATCGGGAGCACGCCATGCAAATGCTGAAATCAAAGCTTTACCAGCGGGAAATGGAGAAGCGCAACGCAGCCCGTGATAAAGTAGAAGCGGGCAAAATGAAAATTGATTTTGGTTCGCAAATTAGAAACTATGTCCTGCATCCCTATAAGTTAGTAAAGGATGCACGCACCGGAGTAGAAAGTCATGATGCACAATCCGTATTGGATGGAGAACTTGATGATTTTATAAAAGCATATCTTTTGGAAGGTCAGGAGGCTGCAACCAAAGATGAGTAAAGTATTTACCGCAAAAGTGTATTCCTCTCATTTTTGGCTCTTGTGCATTAGCACAGCGCTTTTTTTTGGGAGTTTTAATATGCTCATTCCCGAGTTGCCCGAATTTTTAACCAATCTGGGTGGTGCCGATTATAAAGGATTGATTATTTCTTTATTTACGATCACAGCCATGCTGTCTCGTCCATTTAGTGGAAAATTGGCAGATCGACTAGGCCGGAAGCCGGTGATGATGATTGGCGGACTGGTCTGTCTCGTGTGTAGTTTTTTGTATCCGATCCTGACGAGTGTTTCCGGATTTTTGCTATTGCGATTAGTGCATGGATTCTCCACAGGCTTTTCGCCAACAGGAGTGGCAGCTTATATAGCTGATACAATTCCTGCTGTGAAACGAGGGGAAGCCATGGGATGGGTAGGAACTGCAGGTGCTCTTGGGATGGCTGGAGGTCCTGCCATTGGCGGAGCGATGGCTAATCATTTTGGACTAGACTCTATATTTTACTTGTCTTCTTTTTTTGCGTTGCTCTCTATTCTAATCATGATGCGAATGAGTGAAACATTAGTTCAAAAGCATGAAATTTCTTGGCGTGTATTAAAAATTTCAAAGACAGATTTATATGAGCCACTCGTTTGGGCACCTTGTTTAGTGATGTTGTTGACAGCCTATTCCTATGGAGCGATATTTACGTTGCTACCTGATTTTGGAGCATTTCTAGGAATAAAAAATAAGGGACTTCTCTTTACTTTTCTTACCGTAGCCTCATTAGTCGTGCGTTTATTAGCAGGTAAAGCATCTGATCGATTTGGCCGTGTTCCTGTATTGCGTATATCAGTCCCATTAATGATGGTTGCTATGATGATGATAGGGTTGGCCAAGGATTCATTTATTTTAATGGCCGGAGTTACGCTATATGGATTAGCGCAAGGCTCAACTTCTCCTTCGCTCTTGGCTTGGGCAACTGATTTGAGTGATGAACAACACCGAGGAAGAGGCATCGCTTTCTTTTATATTTTTATGGAAATGGGGATTGGCCTTGGGGCTTTCATCTCTGCGATCATCTATGGAAATAACCCAAGTAATTTCTTTATTACTTTTAGCGTGTGCGGCTTTTTATGCTTTACGGCTTTCATATATTTGATTTTGAAACCTAAACTTGTACGTGCTTGACATGAAAAGATGGCCAATATATGTTTTTGTAATCTCCAGTTTCATTGAAATAGTTTCTCCATTATTTAATTGGGAGAGTCATGTTTTCGTCAAGCCGTTGATCCTAATTTCACTGATGATCTATTACGTTTTGCATACCTCCATGCGATCTGCTATTTTTTTAGCAGCCCTGTTTTTTTGCTGGGGGGGTGATGTCTTCTTGCTATTCCAAAGTAAAAACGAACTATTTTTTATGGCGGGTTTGGGTGCATTCTTGATTGGGCACCTCCTTTATATTTTTAGTTACCTTCAGTTTCGATCTGAGGATAGGCGTTATGAATTATTGGGCCCTCAGAAAGTTCGCTTTTCATTACCAATCATTTTAGCAGGCACAGGTTTAATAACAATACTTTATCCCGCCCTGGGAGGATTGAGGATACCCGTTATGATGTATGCACTCATATTGACCATCATGGTATTGACGGCCTTATTTCGTTTTGGGCGTACCTCTAAATTCAGTTTTGCCCTCATATTTTTTGGAGCCATCGTGTTTATGATTTCTGATTCTGTTTTAGCTATTAATAAGTTTCTGAACCCTTTGCCCTTTGCTAGCAGCTGGATTATGACTACTTATTGTTTAGCGCAGTATTTAATTGTGAAGGGGGCATTGGCTCATGAAAAAATCAACGATCAATAATCGTAGGATTTCACCCGTTCATCCTCTTTGAGAAGCACATTGAACTCGTCCAGAATTTTCTCTTTCCCAAAAACATCATAAACAAGAACAAAATGACCGACCTCTTTCAGGTCGCGCTTTTTCTTAAATCCTAATTTGAGTTTCCTTAGTTGTTCCTCTAGGTATTTTTCAAAACCCCCGTTGGTACTGACATTAATTTTGTAGCTGCGTGATTGATGCCATCTTTCCATCACCAGTTGAATTTTTTCCAAGCTTGTCAGCACAATGAGTACGACCAGCGAACTTACGATTGCAATAAAGTATTCACCTGCTCCTACGGCCATCCCAATCGCAGCAGAAATCCAAATGGTTGTAGCCGTTGTAATTCCCGTAATCGTTATGCCGTCTTTAAAAATTACACCGGCACCTAAAAAGCCCACACCGGTTACAATCGTAGAGGCAATTCGGTCAGGAGAACTTCCACCCATTGAAATGGAGAGCTCAGTAAAAATTGTGGAGCCTAGACAAATCATAATCATCGTGCGAAGGCCAGCCGCCTTACTGCGGTACTCACGTTCCAATCCAATGGCAGTGCCAATAACAAATGACAAAATAAGCCGAATTCCAAGTTCTACGTCTAAATTCAAATCCATGGAAATTTAATTTGTATGAAATGTACTTAGATATTCTACAAATGTAAAGAGCGGTAGTTTTCACCACCGCTCTTGTCCTGCAACTTATGTTACAATAGGTATCTATTCTACATTTTCCTTACTTTTCCGCTACCAGATGAATTACCATTGACATGATTGGGGTTCCCTTTATAGGAGACAGATCCGCTACCGGAAATATTTGCATCCAATTCCTTCTTGACATTAATCTCAACATCTCCAGACCCTGAGATGCGGACCCTACATATCTCTACTTCTAAATTAGAAGCATATACTTTACCTGATCCACTGATCTCTGTTTTAATTTCTTTGGCTGTTCCGCTTGCCTCAAGTTTTCCGGAACCTGAAATGCTCACTTCAACCTGATCGGCTACCGTAAGGGTTGCATTAACCTTTCCAGATCCACTGATATCGCTATCAAAACTTCGGCACGAGCCTTTCACTTCAATTCGGCCAGAGCCGGATACATCTGCTTCCATATCCCCTGAAACGGAAGTCTCTATTTGCAAGGATCCCGAACCGCTTACACTTAACTCAAGCTTATCCGTTGTTACTTTCCCCTCTGTAACTAAATCCCCCGAACCAGAAACACCTACACCTGAAATGTCTTTGACGGTGATGTATACCATCACACGATCGTTGTCTTGCCATCCCCAATTCCATCGATCTTCATTTCCAATTACCAATCGATCGCCTTTTACTTCAGTTTCAATTTTTGAAATAGTTTCCCGATCCCCTTCTATTTCAACTTTTTGTGGACTCCCTTGTCTCAGCACTAGTTTTCCCGGGACACGAAAAGAGATTTTGGTAAACGTACTAACATTTCGGATTTCCTTATTTTGACCAGACGAATAGCTAATCGAAATGAGTAGTAGTAAAAGCAGTGTGAGTTGTTTTTTCATAGTATTGGGTAATTTTTTAAAATGTTATGCTAAAAGACATTCTATAGACTTACGGATAAATAAATGGTTGCTTGTTAGACTTAATTTATTCTAAATGTAAGACGTTTTTATGTGAGAATGGGTTGCAGAAGCTTTGTAAGCTACCCTGAATTGATAGGATAGAAATACACAAAATTGATTTTATTGCACTGTAATCCTTTATTCCATGCCTGTTAATCGTGCTCCCGCTCTGGGGTTTATTTTTATAACTATTTTAATTGATTGTATCGGTTTTGGGGTAATTATACCCGTCATGCCTGCCTTGATTACGGAGTTGGCAGGAGTAGGCAATAGTGAAGCATCCAGACTTGGGGGATATCTACTATTTTCATTTGCAGCTACCCAGTTTTTATGCGCTCCTATCATGGGAGGGCTAAGTGATCAATTTGGAAGAAGACCAGTTTTATTAGCCTCTCTGTTCGGCTTTGGATTGGATTATGTTTTTCTTGCTTTTGCGCCTTCATTTGCCTGGCTTTTTATTGGGCGAATTATAGCCGGTGCAATGGGCGCGAGTTTCACGACAGCCGGGGCATATATTGCAGATATAAGTGCCCCTGAAAAGAGAGCGCAAAATTTTGGTTTGATCGGAGCGGCTTTTGGATTAGGGTTTATTATTGGTCCGGCTATTGGTGGCTTATTAGGCTCCTATAGTGCTAAAATTCCTTTTTTGGTGGCTGCAAGTTTGAGTTTTGTTAATTGTATTTATGGGTTCTTTGTCTTGCCGGAATCACTCAAACCAGAAAACCGAAGACCATTCGACTGGAAGAGAGCAAACCCTGTTAGTTCATTACTAAACTTAAAGCGATATCCACTCATTATTGGCTTGGTGGCATCTTTGGTCTGCATTTATATTGCTGCTCATGCTGTGCAAAGCAATTGGTCTTTCTATACCATTGAAAAGTTTAATTGGAGCCCTACTATGATCGGGTGGTCACTGACTGCAGTCGGAGTACTAATTTCTGCCGTACAAGGTGGCCTAATCCGGCTTGTCATACCTGCCTGGGGGCAAAAAAGATCCTTGTATATAGGGTTAGGATTATATAGTGTAGGGCTCATCCTTTTTAGCTTTGCGACAGAGGGCTGGATGATGTTTGTTTTTTTAATCCCCTATTGTTTAGGGGGTATCGCAGGGCCTGCTTTGCAAGGGATTATTTCCTCTCAAGTTCCGTCAAGTGAGCAAGGAGAACTGCAAGGAGCATTGACAGGATTAGTGAGTGTTACTTCAATTATAGGTCCTTTGCTCATGACGCAGCTCTTTAGCTACTTTACTTCACCAGCCAGTACCGTCTATTTTCCAGGCGCGCCTATGCTGATGGGTGCGCTACTGACAACGATAAGTTTGGTTTTAGCAATGCGGGTATTGGTAAACTTTGGAATACCTCATAAAGTGCAATAATTTCATAACGATAATCGGTTGAAATTCGATTTGTTTTTTAGCATCTTCGTACCATGCAAAGAAAGGAATTCCCAATAGATTGTAGTTTGTGTAGTCATTTGAAGGATTCTCTCTTCAATGGACTTCAGCCTGAGGATTTAAGTCGTATTAATAACCATAAGACTTGTATTCAATATAAAAAGGGTCAAAACATCTTTTATGAGGGCACACGTCCTACCGGTCTTTTTTGTATCAATGGGGGCAAAGTGAAAGTCTTCAAGAATAATATTCAGGGCAAGGAGTTTATACTTTACATTGCTAAGCCGGGAGATTTTTTAGGATATCGAGCATTACTTAGCGAAGAATTTTATGGTGCCACAGCTACTGTTTTAGAGGATGCCAAAATATGTTTCATTCAAAAGGATAATTTCCTTGAGGTTTTACAGAAAAATCCGGTGTTTATGAGGAAGGTCGTGAAGGAGGTCTGTAAGCAGATGGGAATCATGGAAGAACGAATGGCTGAGCTAGCCCATAAATCAGTGCGGGAGCGATTAGCTGCCAATCTCTTAATGTTAAAAGAATCATACGGCATGGAAGGAGAGGATAGTGTACTATTAGACATTGCGCTTTCACGTGAAGATTGGGCAAGTTTAGTAGGGACAGCTACTGAAACGGTGATTCGATTGCTTTCTGATTTTAAAGCGGATGAATTGATCTCATTTGAAGGAAAAAAAATCCGTGTACTCGACCCTAAAAGGTTGGCAAAACAAGCTGATCTTATTGTTGCCTGATTTTTCTTCAGCAACCTAAACCTGATAAAAGTCATCTATTTCGTTGATGCCTGTCATTAGCCTGTCTGGGTTAAGAGATTACTTTTGGTTTACCATTAAACAGGTGAAATATGAAAAAGGTATTAGTCCCATGTGACTTTTCTGATCCTGCCATTCAGGCCTTTAAGTTGGCAGTAGAAATTGCGCGACAAAGCAACGGTGAGGTTTTTCTGTTGAATGTAGTAGAGGTGCCTGTGATGCACGAGACGGTGATAATGCCTACTCTTTATTTTGAGCAATCGTTCATGAATGAAATGAAAGAGAATGCAGAGAAAAAGTTTGCAAAAATGAAAACCAAGTGGGCGAGTGAGGGCCCTATCGTTCATTCTTCGGTTGTAATGGGGCCAACAACAGCCACCATCCGTCAGTTTATTGAAGAGAAAGAAATTGACTTGGTAGTGATGGGTACCCATGGTGCTTCTGGTGCAAAAGAAGTATTGATCGGATCCAATACAGAAAAAATTGTACGAACTTCAGGCGTGCCTGTTATTTCGATTAAGCAAGCAACAAAATTATCTGAGATCAAGAATATAGTATTTGCGAATGAGTTGAACCTCGAAGCGGAAGAGTTAGCATTAAAAGTAAAAGAGTTGCAACATTTTTTACACGCTAAACTGCATATACTTTATGTCAACACTCCGGCTTCCTTTCAACGAGATATTCATACGAATAAGTTATTGAAGGACTTTGCCACACGGTATATGTTAAAGGATTATACACTTAATGTGTATAATGATATTGATCAAGAGAGTGGATTGAAAAATTTTGTTAGCACCATTGGTGCGGATTTAATCGCAATGTCTACTCATGGAAGACGTGGCCTTAATCACCTATTGTCCGGCAGTATTGCTGAAGATGTGGTAAATCATTTAGAATGCCCCATCTGGACCTATCGTGCAACGAAATAAAAAATTGAATGGATTCTATTCATCATAGCTTGTGACAACACAAATATTTTTCCCGGCAGACTTGTCCCCAAGTGAATTATCTATCCAGGGTTACGCGCAATTGTTTGCCCACTTGAAGAAAAAAACTTTTTCAGCATTTTTTCTTCATGATTTTATGGAGCCACTCACTACTAATTTTTTTTCAGCCTCTGACCGGTCGTCATTGCAATTGGCAATTGAAGAGGAGGCTCAGTTATTGGAGTTAGATATTAATTTTTTTAATCCCGGTGTCCAAACTCCAAAAGCATTAATGCATCGTAGTCGATTTGCGGATTTAGTAATGATCAACCCATTTACGAAGGAGTCTGTGGAACAGTTTTCATTGGAGTTTCCGGAAAATTTCTTTGAACAATTGGCTTGTCCGGTACTATTGTCTCCTACCAGTCCTCCGTTTTTTGAGGAAATTATTATTTTATTTGATTATGACTTGAGTGCGCTGGCAGCACTGAAATCATTTTTACAGTTATTCGAAAAAGTATGCCTTGACAAAAGAGTAACTGTCTTAATGGTAAATGCAACGGATCGTCCTGAGCTATTACTTGAAAATTATTTTATTAATTACATTAAAAGCTCTTTTAAAGATGTTGGCGTTACTCCGATGAACGGAATAAATGTTTTGCAGCAATTGATAACGTTGGCTAGCCATACAAAAAGACCCATCATCATTATGGGTAAGAATGCGATTCAATTATTGCATAACAAAGCATTTGCAAATGAAATGCTTTCCAATGAGATGTCATTATTTTATTCCAATGGGTAGCGATAGGTGGGTTGAAGAAGGGCTGGCTTGTTACCATTGTGGCCAGCCATGCGATCGTGAAATCATACAATTCGAAGATAAGAATTTCTGTTGTACCGGATGCAAAATGGTTTTTGATATCCTTACCGAGAATAATCTTTGTGAATACTATTCTTACGAAAAGACACCCGGACCCTCATTGCGATTTGTTTCTCAAGAGACCTATTCGTTTCTAGATGAGCCATCCGTAAAGAAAAAAGTCCTTACATTCGATTCGGATTCTTTTTGCAGGATTCAATTTTACATACCAACCATCCATTGTATTTCTTGTATCTGGCTATTAGAAAACTTGCAACGACTGAAGAAAGGAATTCTTAAGTCAGAAGTTAATTTTAGTCGTAAGCAAGTTACCATTGATTACAAGCCTTCAGAGAATACGCTGGGGGAAGTGGCCAGAATGCTTGCTTCTTTAGGGTATCCCCCAACGATCAATTTGGAAGCCAATAGTCCGAAGCCAAATTCAAATCATTCACTGATTACTAAATTGGCCATAGCGGGATTTGCGTTTGGAAATATTATGTTATTAAGCTTCCCCGAATATCTTGGTTTGGATGGGAGTGATCAAAAGTTAAAAGTATTGTTTTCCTTTTTAAATTTTGGGTTAACGCTTCCAGTCATAATTTATAGCGGGCAAGACTATTTTATTAATGCGTGGAAAAGTTTTAAACAAAAGCAGATTAACATTGATGTTCCTATCGCGGTAGGTTTGGCAACATTGTTTTTACGTAGTAGCTATGATATTTTTTTGCAAACAGGACCCGGATACCTTGATTCATTCTCAGGGCTGGTCTTTTTTTTATTAATTGGCCGTTGGTTTCAAAGTAAAACATATGAGAGTCTTGCTTTTGATCGAGATTACAAATCTTATTTTCCGCTTGCGATTCAAAAATGGACCGGAGCTGATTGGTTGCCCGTAATTGTATATGAACTAAATGTTGGTGATCGCATTAAAGTACTTCATCGTGAAATCATTCCGTCAGACAGTTTGCTTTTAAGTGACGATGCATTTGTCGATTATAGCTTTGTAACCGGAGAATCGAAGCCAGTCAAAACAAAGCGGAATGACCTTATATATGCGGGTGGCCGCTTACTGGGTCAATCAGTAGAAATGATCGTGGAAAAGAAGACATCGCAGAGTCATCTAACTAGTTTGTGGAATAATGAGATTTTCCAAAAGACGGAGGAGAGTAAGCATACGAAAATAATTGATCAAGCTGCGCGTGCTTTTACGTGGGCAGTGTTGGCCCTGGCATTCGTGACGGCCATGTACTGGTATTTTTTCAATCCCTCTCAAATGTGGTTAGTACTTACTTCCGTGCTAATGGTGGCATGTCCTTGCGCACTCGCTTTAGCAGCACCATTTACCTATGGCAATATGCTTCGGGTTTTTGGAAAAAATGGTTTTTATTTAAAGAATGCAGATGTAATTGAGCGACTGGCTAAGATTGATACAGTCGTATTTGATAAAACGGGCACAATTACTTTAGGTGCATCGGATGTAAAATTTATCGGAATTTTAGAAAAGGAAGAATTGGGATGGGTGAAGGCATTGACTTTGTCATCATCGCATCCCCTTAGCAAATTGATTTCTCAGTCAATCAAAAATCATACAATATATCCTGTTCAGAATTATCAAGAGTTTGTTGGAAAAGGGATTGATGGAGTTATTAACGTACATAATGTAAGAGTAGGATCGCCTTCCTTTGTAGGATATTTTGGAGAGAATAGTTCCATGTCCACTCGGGTATTCGTGGCTATTGACCAAGAAGTGCGCGGTTATTTTCAGGTAGAGACAGCAATTCGTTCAAACATCAAAGAATTAGTAACGTTACTCGGTCATAAATGTGTGGCGCTACTTTCAGGCGATCATGCCAATGAGGAAAAAAGAATGCGTGAGATTTTTCCAGTTCATATTGAACTTAAATTTGATCAGAACCCTCATGATAAAATGGACTATATCTCTGATTTGCAAAAAAATGGAAAGTATGTTGCCATGTTAGGCGATGGCCTCAATGATTCAGGAGCATTGAAGCAAAGTCAAGTGGGTATTGCTGTGACAGATGATACAGGAATATTCACTCCCGCGTGTGATGGTATATTGCATGGATCAAAAATGAATTTGCTAAATTCATTTTTGAATTTAAGCAAAAGCGCTACGCGAATTTTGAAGATTGCCTTTGGAATATCTTTTTTCTATAACATCATCGCGTTAAGCTTTGCCGTAACTGGGAATCTTTCGCCTTTGGTGGCAGCCATACTCATGCCTATGAGCAGTGTGAGTGTAGTAGGTTTTAGTACGTTAGCGGTAAGTTGGGTTTCTCGCGGGTTAGTTCATACAAATAGTAACTAATGGAAATTATCATTTTATTGATTGCCATTTCGTTGACAATAGCACTTCTATTTTTGGGGGCTTTTATCTGGAACATGAAAAGTGGCCAATATGATGATTCGTATGGGCCTTCCGTTCGGATGTTGTTTGATGACAAAAGCATTTTGAAAAAGGACTTGCCAAAAGAAGACCCAAAGGCTAAATAAATTCAATTTATTCTTCCCTTATGATTCGAATCATAAATTAACGCTGACGAGAATCTCACTTTTGTCAAGTACTAGAAGAATATAATGAAGTTCAAAATGCCTTCGTGTTTTATGGATTATAATTCCATTAGCAATCCATTATTAGCATATTATGCGCCAAGTATCTCTTCAAAGCATGACTTACGTCATATTTTTACAAAATGGACTGCAGTAGGTTTGGGTATCCAAGAACCAGAGAATATGATCGATCAGGGAATACTCACAAGATATGGCGCTAAGGAAGTATTTTTTGATAAAGGCGAAGTAATCATAAGAGCAGATGAAGAGGCATTAAATTATTTCCAGATATTGAAAGGTTCTGTCAAAATGTTTACGAACAGTCCTGACGGACAGGAGTTTATTCAAGGTATTTTTAAAACAAATGATAGTTTCGGTGAGCCTGCACTATTGTGCTCTTTTCCGTATCCAAGCACCGCTACGACTTTGGAACCATCCGTCATTATCAAACTCAACAAAGAGAGATTTCTTCTTTTGTTAAAGGAAAATTTTGAAATACATCTTCACTTGGATCAAATTTTGTGTCAACGTCTAAAATATAAATCGATGATTCTTTCAGAGATATCATTCTATGATCCAGAGCATCGTATTTTAAGTTTGTTGAAGTATTTGAAGAATAACTCAACTAATAATATGGCTTTATCTAATGGTATAACAAGATCCAATCATGCCTATATCGTTCCATTTACACGCCAGCAAATCGCGGACATGAGTGGCCTTCGTGTTGAAACGGTTATACGCACCGTAAAGAAGATGCAGGGCGATGGTAAACTTCACCTGGTTGACAGAAAAATTGCAATATGAATCTAACTAAATTAAAACTATGAAATACGTGTTAACCGCTGCCATCGCTGCACTCTTATTTTCCTGTGCACCAGATAAGCCGAAGAACAATGAGGAGTTTCCTGAACAATCAACAAGCAAATCTGCTGTTGAGGATATTATCAGTGATCCGACCAAGGGTCTTGGAGCAATTAAGAATGTGACTTTACACACACCACTTGAACTCGATCGGGTTGGAAGGGGGCAAGCCATCTTTGATATGAAATGTTCTGCCTGCCATCGGCTCACTGATCAACGCGTTGTCGGACCAGGCTGGAAAGATGTGACCAAGCGCAGAAAGCCGGAGTGGATAATGAATATGATCACGAATGTAGATGTAATGTTGGAAAAAGATCCAGAAGCACAGAAACTTTTAGAACTCTGCTTAATGCGTATGCCTAATCAAAATATGTCAATTGGTGATGCACGTGATGTGTTAGAGTTAATGAGGAAAAATGACGGGGAGAAGTAATCCTTTTTAAATACTATAATTAAATGTAACAATAAAATAAAAAAATGAAAACCTTAATTAAGTCGGTTGTAATGCTACTGATGGTAGTGTCAGCCTTTACCTTTAATAGTTGTAAGCCTAAAGGTCCACAGAGTGCGATTGTGGGTGATGCAGCTTCAAAAGTTTACGTTGCTCCAGGCAAATATGATGAATTTTACAACATTGTATCCGGTGGATTCAATGGTCAGATGGGTATCTATGGAATTCCTTCAGGTAGATTATTTAAAATTCTTCCTGTATTTTCTGTGTTTCCTGAAAGTGGGTATGGATTTAGTGAGGAGACTAAACCCATGCTAAATACATCACATGGTTTTGTACCTTGGGATGACCTCCACCATATTGCGCTGTCGGTTACAAAAGGGGAGCATGATGGTCGTTGGGCATTTGGCAACGCTAATAACACACCACGTGTTGCTCGTATCAATTTGAAAACATTCAGAACAGAAGAAATATTAGAACTACCTAATAGCGGTGGTAATCACTCATCACCTTTCATTACTGAAAACAGTGAGTACATCGTAGCTGGTACCCGTTTTAGCGTGCCTGTAGGGGACAAAAAAGATGTGCCGATCAGCACCTACAAAGAAAACTTTAAAGGAACGATTAGCTTTATAAAGATTGATCCCATTACGGGTCGTATGAATATCGGCTTTCAGTTGAAGACTCCCGGAGTAAACTTTGACTTAGCACGTGCAGGCAAAGGTCCTTCTCATGGATGGTTCTTTTTCTCTTGCTACAACACTGAACAAGCCTATACTTTGTTAGAAGTAAATGCCACGCAAAAAGATAAAGACTTTATCATGGCAGTGAACTGGAAGAAGGCAGAAGAATATATTGCTCAAGGTAAAGGAGTAATGGTAAAAGCAAAGTATGCTCACAATATATTGGATGAATCAAAGCATACTGCTACATCAGAAATGATGTCAGATGTATTGCAGTTAGATCCAACAATACTAAAAGAAATAATATATTTTATTCCTTGCCCTAAGTCTCCTCATGGCTGCGATACAGATCCAAGTGGTGAATATATTGTGGCATCAGGTAAATTAGCTGCCATCATTCCCGTGTTTTCATTCTCGAAAATTCAGGCGGCTATCGCTGCAAAAGATTTTGAAGGCGAGTTTGCTGGAATTCCAGTTATTAAATATGAATCAGCATTACATGGTGAAGTAAAAAAACCAGGTCTTGGACCTTTGCATACAGAGTTTGATGAAAAAGGTAATGCTTACACTTCATTCTTTGTTTCTTCTGAGATTGTGAAGTGGAATGTAAAGACTCTTGAAGTGTTAGACAGAGTTCCTACCTATTATTCAATCGGTCACTTATGTGTACCAGGTGGACCAACCAGTAAGCCACATGGTAAATATGTTATCGCTTACAATAAGATTACAAAAGATCGTTATTTGCCTACAGGCCCTGAGTTAACTCAATCGGCTCAGTTGTATGATATATCCGGTGATAAAATGCAATTGCTACTCGACTTCCCTACTACCGGTGAGCCACATTATGCAGAAGCTATTCCGGCAAGTTTAATTACGCCTAATTCTGTTAAAATATTTAAGATTGAAGATAACAACCACCCTTATGTTGCCAAAGGGGAGAAGGAAGCAAAAGTAGTTCGTAAGGGAAACGAAGTACATGTGTATATGACAGCCATTCGTTCACATCTTGTGCCTGATAACATTGAAGGGATCAAGCTTGGTGATGTTGTGTACTTCCATGTTACTAACCTTGAACAAGATTGGGACGTGCCACATGGCTTTGCGGTGAAGGGTGCTGCGAATGCAGAAATTCTTATCATGCCAGGTGAAACACAAACTTTGAAGTGGACACCAGATGAAGTAGGAGTATCACCTTTCTATTGTACCGACTTTTGTTCAGCACTACATCAGGAGATGCAGGGATATGCTCGCGTATCACCGGCAGGTAGCAATGTGCCAATTAAATTTGGAACTGGTGTTGTTGAGGAGGTAGGCTCAAAATAAGTAAGTTTCATAGTTTACAGGTTTGAGTAAGGCGCCTCGGCTTTGGGGCGCCTTTTTAACGAAGCAAAAATGAAATCATTAAAACCAATTTCCATCACCCCGGTCTGTGTCCTCACAGAACGGAAGGAATATTGGTCTGTGAAGACACAGGCCAAGGAAGAGTAATTGTTAAGTTGATTCAAGAAATAAGGAAAGACGTATACTTAATCAATATGTAAAGTGCCAACTAAAGAAAAATGAAATCTTTAAAACCTATTACACGAATTGCTGTTGGTCTGTCAGCCCTCTCACTCATCTCAGCTTATTTTGTTCCGCTCTGGCAAATACTCATGTGGGCGCCACAATATCCGGAAGGCCTCGAGATGAAAATTTGGATCAATACACTGACAGGCGATGTAAAAACCATCAGTGCATTGAATCATTACATTGGAATGAAAACCATTGAGGTAAGCATGTTCCCAGAATTTAGTTATATGATTTATCTGGTTGGTACGATCATCGCAATTGGTTTATTGGCAGCTATTATCAATAAGCGAATTATGTTGCTTGCCTACTTAACTACAATCCTATTGGCCGGAGTTGGCGCCTTGATTGATTTCTATTTATGGGGCTATGATTACGGCCATAACTTAAATCCTGAGGCACCCATTAAAATTGAAGGCATGTCTTATCAACCACCGTTGATTGGCACAAAAGTATTGTTGAACTTCACTGCCTTTTCGGGCCCCGATATTGGTGGATGGGTTTTTATTGGAGTGGGTGTACTATTGGGGGGGTTGATATTTTATGAATGGAAAAAGAATAAGCTTTAGTATGAAGTTGTTGACCTCTATCATTAGCGCAACTTTATTTGTTCTATTCGTAAGTTCCTGCTCAACTAACCCTGAGCCAATGATTTATGGAACTGACATCTGTCACTTTTGTAAGATGACATTAATGGACAATAAGTTTGGGGCAGAGTTGGTAACTAAAAAAGGCAAGGTGTATAAGTTTGATGACATGAATTGTTTCTTGAATTTTTATAATTCAGGATCTGAAAATATGGAAGACTTTAAATATAAGCTTGTCATTGATTATGCCATTCCGGGTAAACTCATTGATGCGACCAGTGGATTTTATTTAAAATCCACGGCAATACATAGCCCCATGAACGGACAAGTTGCCGCCTTTGAATCAATGGCAAGTATGACTACCTTTAAAAAGGAATGGAAAGCAATTTTTCTGGGATGGGGTGAAGTGACAACTCAATATAAGTAATGCGTGTAGTTGTTTTATGTCTAATATTACTTGCACCTATCTCTTTAATAGGAAGGACCTGGACGGTCAATCAAAATGGACAACTAAATTCCGTAAAGTCCGCTATTAAATATTCAATAGCAGGAGATACAATTCGCATCCTGCCTGGTATTTACAGAGAGGGCAACATGATCATTCAAAAATCAATTGTGCTCGTTGGAATCAACTATCCGGTTCTCGATGGCGAAAATAAATTTGAGATTTTTACCATTGCTGCCAATGACGTTTCTATTATAGGGTTGCGCATGATTAATACGGGTGTTGCAAGTATCAATGATATTTCTGCTATCAATGCGTTGGATGTAAAACGATTGAAAATATTGAATAATCAATTGGAAGATACTTTTTTCGGAATTCATTTATCAAATTCTAAATACTGTTTGATCGAAGGGAATGTCATGCATTCCAATATAGAGGCTGAACATCAGATTGGGAATGGTATCCATGCATGGAAATGTGATTCGATTACTATTCGAAACAATAAAGTCAGTGGTCACCGCGATGGGATTTATTTTGAGTTTGTAACCAACTCACTTGTAGAGAAAAATTTCAGTCATCACAACATGCGATATGGTTTGCATTTTATGTTCTCGCACCATGATGAATACCGATCTAATATCTTTCAAAACAACGGAGCAGGCGTGGCGGTTATGTATACCAAGCATGTAAAGATGATTGGCAATCGATTCGAAGACAATTGGGGGTCGGCTTCCTATGGCCTTTTGTTGAAGGAAATTGGTGATGCCGATATTCAACTCAACCACTTTGCCAAAAATACGGTAGCGGTTTACATGGAAGGTTCAAGCCGATGTCATTTTACCCGGAATGTTTTTAATGGAAATGGATGGGCTGTTAAAATGCAAGCGAATTGCGATGAAAATATTTATTTAAAAAATAGTTTCTTATCCAACACATTCGACATGGCCACCAATGGATCGTTGGTTTTGAATGAAGTTAATGCGAATTATTGGGATAAATATGAAGGATATGATTTAAATGGGGACCAAGTGGGAGATGTCCCCTATCATCCGGTAAGTTTGTATTCTATGGTGGTTGAAAAAATGCCTTCAGCTGTTATGCTGTGGCGGAGCTTTTTGGTCTACATGCTGGACCGAACTGAAAAAGTGATCCCAAGTATCACTCCTGAGAATTTGAAAGATATGCATCCGGCCATGCGTAATTATGACTACAATTTTTGAAATTAGGAGTAGTGATGCAGAAGGCGTCAAGACATTTAAAAGTGTCAGACACCTCGCATCGATCATCGGTCAACCAATAACGATCAACGAATTCCATGATTATAGTTTCTGATGTAAATAAGCGATTTGCGAAGTTGGAGGTTTTAAATTCGATCAGTGTCGAATTCAATCATGGGAAATCGTATGCAATGATTGGACCAAATGGATCTGGTAAAACCACATTGATAAAATGCATTCTTGGAATGGTATTACCCGATTCGGGAACAATCAATGTGAATGGAAAATCCATTGACAACGACTGGAGTTATCGCAATCTAATTGGATACATGCCGCAGATAGGCCGTTATCCGGATCAGATGAAGATCGGACAAATCTTTGAGATGATTCGCGACTTACGTGACGATCAATCACACATCGATGAAGATTTGATCAAAGAATTTAAGTTGGATAGGATGAGTGATAAACGAATGCATACATTATCAGGCGGAACCCGTCAGAAAGTAAGTGCGTCACTTGCCTTTTTATTCAATCCGCGTATCATGATTCTTGATGAGCCCACAGCCGGCCTCGATCCGATTGCAGTAGAGATTCTCAAGGAAAAAATTATAGTCGAAAAAAACAAGGACCGCACCTTTTTGATTACCTCTCATATCATGAGTGATCTTGATGAACTCACCTCGAATGTTGTTTATCTGGAGGAAGGCAAAATATTATTCAATGACACCATCGACTTGTTGAAAGAGGAGACAGGTGAAATAAAACTAGGCCGAGCGATTGCCACCATTATGAAACGAAACCTAAAGGAATCAGAAAGAGTATGAGGAAGATTGCCAAATACGTTAGCTATGATATTCTGCGTAACCGCTTCGTTTTGTTGTATACGCTGTTCTTGTTGGTAGTTACATGCAGCATGTTCAGTCTCGACAGTGACCCGGGTAAAGCTACCTTGAGCTTGTTGAATATTATTCTTTTGGTGGTGCCTTTGGTAAGTATCATATTCACTACTATCCATTTTTATAATTCATACGAGTTCATAGAATTGCTTTTGGCACAACCGGTCAGTCGCAAGACAATTTACTTCGCTGAATATTTTTCTATTTCAACGGCCTTGTCAACTGCGTATATTATTGGTGTAGCAATACCGATGCTACTGTTAAATTTTAGTGAAAGTTCTATTTACCTGATTATG
>JANPBK010000023.1:0-3113 GCA_031430395.1 Cyclobacteriaceae bacterium | reverse complement strand
TGGCTACTTTTTCAGAGGTATGGCAGCCATCCCTTGTCGCAATCGGACTATGCTGTACCATTCCTTTATGGACGTATTGGTTAATGCGAAGGGCAGGAAAATTTGATGTGCCCAATGCGGCTGCCTTAGCCGCACACTATGGATCTGTTTCAGCAGTAACATTTAGCGCAGCACTCGCCTTTCATGATACCTTAAAGATTCCTTACGAAGGATTTATGCCGAGTATGCTTGCCATGATGGAGATTCCAGCTATACTGATTGGTATTTCATTGGCACGAATCAATGCACCATCCATAGATGGCGCAAAGCACGTCCCCCTTAAAGAAGTTGCCCGTGAATTACTTGCAGGTAAAAGCAGTCTACTTTTAATTGGTTTTTTGGTTATCGGATTTCTAATAGGTGACACCGGCTGGGATCAAGTAGCACCCCTGTTTGATGTTCCCTTTAAAGGCGTATTGACGCTCTTTCTTTTGGAAGCAGGTTTAGTGGCAGGAAGAAAATTATCTGACCTAAGAAAAGGAGGTGCCTTTCTAATGGGATTTGGAATTCTCTTTCCAATCCTTCACGCTATCATTGGAATCTATCTTGGTCAATTCGCTGGTTTAAGTATTGGGGGCGCAACCATCTTGGGAGTTCTAGCATCCAGTGCCTCTTACATAGCAGCTCCAGCAGCATGCAGAGTTGCACTGCCGGAAGCAAATCCTTCCTATTATCTTACCTCGGCTTTGGCAATAACCTTTCCATTCAATATTATGCTGGGACTGCCACTTTACCACGAAATCGCAAGATATATTTACCAACTTAACTGATCCTCGATATGAACAACCTCAACTTATTAACGATCATCGCAGAGGAAGCCCTCGCTACTTCTATTGAAAAAGAAATTGTAATAATGGGAGCCAAAGGTTACACGTCATCACCAGTTTCTGGCAAAGGGCTGCATGGCTTAAGAGATAATCAATGGGAAGGTGAAAATGTGAAGATCGAAACCATCGTTTCGGAAGATAACTGCAAGAAGATATTAGGACATCTTCAGCATAAATACTTTGATCGATATGCCATGATTGCCTTTTATCATCCTGTAAATGTTGTTCGAACGAATCATTTTTTATGAGTTTTTTAGAACATTGCACGTAGTAGTTCTACAACCTTATTCTTCGCAGAGTCTCCGCCTCGGGACTCCGCGTGTACTATTTTACTACTCCATTCTCTTCTTCACTCACTCTACCTCGGCCTTTTCTTACTCGTATCTCCTGCTTCCGACAGAGTCCCCGAGGCGGGAGACTCTGCGGAGAAGAAATGAAATCAACCATCTAGCTCAAGCGTCCCGCTTGTGCTTCACTAGATCATTCTTGGGATTATCTCTTTATTTGCTCTAGACTATCTTGCATTGTCTTGACTTCAACTCTCAACTTCTTTAGCTCATCGAGAACCTCTTTAAATCCTGCTTGTACTTCTTCTCCAGTTTCTAACATTTCGCCTTCGAGTTGTGTGATCTGCCTTTTGCTTGTCTTCTGATCCTCGACAACTTTCTCATGCACCTGCGAAGTCAACACCGCAACAAATACATTGAAACTCACGATAGCCGTGAGAATAACAAAACTTACAAAATACGATTTGATTAACCAGCTATCGTTGTAGCTCGCACTGGCCGAATACATCATATCACTCCATCCATCCAAAGTCATTAATTGAAAAAGTGTAACGAACGCATGACCTAATGTGGTGAAATCCGCGTTTTGATACTGATGATGGGAGAATAGATAAATCCCAATGATAGAGTAGATATAAAGAAGAATTCCCAACAATAATGCAAACGAAAAAATAGTTGGCACGATAGAAACGATTTTTCGCTCAACTGCTTTTAGTTCTGAACTTACTTCTAGTAACCGAAGTACGCGTAACACCCTAAACAACCTGCTTACCACCAAAAATTCTGGGTGTTCGAATAAGTGGCCAAACAAGCTTATTATACTCACCACTACAATCGTAAAATCAAACCAATTCCAAACCCCGTCCTCGTCTACTACAATTTTCTTGTTATGGAATGAGAAAAGCTTGAAAAACTGTATTGGATTTTTTTCTGCAATCAGTCGAATAGAAATTTCAATAGTAAAAAAAACAGTGAACAAAACATCGAACACATCGAACACATCCTGATGTTCAGGGTAAAAGGTTTCAACGCCCAGCGTGATAGAACATAAAATAATGACAATGCTTACTAATGTGTGAAAAGTGTGACTCTTTGCAAAATTGAACATAGTTGAGAAGGTTATCGTTACGTCTTAATTCGTTATCAATGAGTATGACAAATAAATTTTTTGGGTTTTGCTAGATGTCCACTACACAAAGACAACTTCTATTCCTTTCAATTAAAATTTCTTTTCCGGTTTTCAAATCAGTTTATTAAAAAAATCACCCCGCCCACCCCTCTCTATCCAAACTTCTATATTGTATCGCTTCTGCCAAATGCTCAATTTTAATATCATCTGTTCCTGCTAAATCTGCAATGGTACGAGAGACTTTAAGGATGCGATCGTAGGCACGCGCTGAAAGACCTAAACGCTCCATGGCTGTTTTTAATAACGTACGTCCCGCATCGGTGATCACGCAAATTTCTTTCACCATGTTTGAGGGCATCATGGCGTTGCAATAAATTTCTTTTTGTCCTTTAAATCGTTCAGTTTGTATTTCTCTTGCTTTAACCACACGCAAACGGATTTCTTCACTTGTTTCATTTTTGCGAAGGGCTGTCATCTGATCAAAGCTTACCGGCACCACTTCAACATGTAAATCAATTCGATCGAGCAGCGGCCCACTCACTTTACTTAAATAACGTTGCACGACTCCAGGGCCGCAAACACATTCTTTCTCCGGGTGATTATAATACCCACATGGACAAGGATTCATGCTGGCCACCAACATAAAATTGGCCGGATACTCGATGGAAACTTTTGCACGGGAGATGGTCACTTTTCTATCTTCCATCGGTTGGCGCATCACTTCCAATACGGTACGTTTAAACTCCGGCAACTCATCTAAAAACAAAACTCCATTATGCGACAAAGAAATTTCTCCTGGCTGAGGATTACCTCCGCCACCTACGAGTGCCA
>JANPBK010000022.1:0-25971 GCA_031430395.1 Cyclobacteriaceae bacterium | reverse complement strand
TTCATCCCAACAACTAATGAAACCATCTACTAATGACAAAGAAACTCTTGTGTATGCTTCGGCAGATTCAACCATTGATGCTTTTGATTTTGCACATACTGTTCTGGTAATATTAATCCAATGACCTCCCGGGGAAATTTTCTTCGTAGCAAACATCACGTGACCTCGCACATTCATAGCGAAAGGATTGCAATCCCAGAATCTGGCGATCGCTCTTTGCTCATCTGTAATATTTTTGACTACTTCAAATACTTCAGTAGCCTCTTTATAGAATTGGCTTGTCTTCTGAATAGAGAAAGGTGTGGGTGAAACCGGTTTAAATTGGGAAGCCGAGTCAATAACAAACGTTCTGATTTTATTCCAATGGGGTTCAACAGCATCCATATAAGCGGGAGGTGTTGGCTTCCAGGTAGCCGGATTATTTTCAATAGAATATTTCGGAAAACTACGAGACTGTTTATAGTTATCTTTTGATGACCAGGCCAGAATATGCGCAGCAACCTCATCTCCATATGCGATTGATCTTTCGAAGACTTCTTCCGGAATTCCCATTTCATGATATTCCTTCATGATCTGCGCAATAAACACATCTAACTCGGTCTCTGAAAAAATCAACGTCCTTCCTACTTTCAATAAGGCTTGAGTGGATGCCAGTTCAAAACAATATTCGAGCGTAGGATCCGGTTTCGGAACAGCCTCCAATCCGTGTAACTGGCCCGCCAAACTTTTATAACTGGGGTCTTGGTGTATGGCAGTTTCATAAGCAGCTACACTACTATACGTATAGATTCTACTGGCGACAGGAGGTGAAAAGATGTCATGCACAATCCGGTCTGTAATCGCTTTCACCGAACGATGTAGCAATTCAGGGTTTTTTGCTTTCTCCTTGTATTTAATATCATTGCCCGAATCGCAAGAACTCAACAGAAATGCTATAACCAGGCATCCAAAAACGATAATCTTATTCATACCTAAAAAAATTGTACGCAAATAAAATGAAATCATCTTACAAAAAAACTGACCTTAGTCATACCTACACCTTTTATTTCCAATGATTTCCAGGTCTTGGGCAATTTGGTTTTAATTTGAGTAATGCCCATGTCTGAAATAGTCAGCCCACCAAATCCATTCATCACTGCTTGCAAAAATCCACCTGCCCCGGTTGCAAAATAAGGATTAGTGCCACCGGCAGTCTCAGACAAAACCCCAAATGGGGGCACTTCGTTCGGCTTATATGATTTCGCAAATAGCTCAGTAGCCTTCTCTACATTGCCAATGCGAGAGTATATAGCCGAGAGAGCGGAATTTCCCATGGCTGGACCTTCAGGCGAATAGCGCGGCTCATAGTATTTTAGATCTTTTGCAATCTGACTTTTATCGGTAATAAAATCTAATGGAAAGGCTAATAGATTTACATCACCTTGCTTAATGATTACTCCATCATAAGTCGAATTTTCTCGTGTCGTACCATCTGGAAACTTCATGATAGGAATGTTTTGGGCAACTACTTCCCAATCAGGATCAGGAGCAACTCCAATTTCTTTCGCAGCCTGAGTCGCATACCTTAACACCGTAATCGCCATTCCATTCGTAAACGCATTGTTGTCAATATTCTCAAGCCACTCATTCGCACCAATCACATTATTGATATCAAATTTACCGGGGCCTTTACGCTCTACTCTACTTGCCCAAAAATCAGCCACCTCTTTCAGCATCGGGTAACCCCGATCCTTTAACCACTGCTTATCTTTTGTGACCTGATAATATTTCCAAAATGCCCATCCTACACAACCCGTTATATGTTGTTGAAACGGACCTGTCAGCGCCCATACAGGCGTATCTTCCGTTCCTTCAGCCGATGATTCCCAAGGAAACATGGCGCCTTTATAGCCATGCGAAAATGCATTCTTCTTGGCTGCCTCTAATCGATCAAAACGATACTCCAAAGCTGATTTGGCTATTTCCGGATGGAACAATAATAATGGAGGATACATCCATAGTTCAGTATCCCAAAAGACGTGGCCATTATACCCTAAGCCGGACAAGCCCATAGGTGAAAGGCTTAGTCGAGTGCCCTCGCGCACAAAAGAATAGAGATGATACAATGCAAAGCGCACATCTTTTTGTACTTGCAAATCTCCTTCGATCACAATATCTCCTTGCCAAAGTTTTTCCCACTCATCCGTATGACGTTTTAGTAATCGTTCTGTTCCTTCCAATCGAGCAAAAATGGTGAGGCGCTCAGCTTCATTTAACGGATCTTGAAAATTTACGGTAGAGGTGGCAGACGAAACTACACTGAAAGAATAATTTTCTCCTGCTTTTAAATTCTTATTAAATTTTACCAAGTGCATACTATAATCCCAATCTTCATGAATCAATTGGGGTTCTTGGCCGTGAGGCTCAGAAAAAATGATGCTATTACTGGCGGCAACAGTAAGTTTTCCGGAAGGGCTTTTTCCAACAGAAGAAAGTAGGGGCAATTTTACATGAACCCGATCTATTTCACTATAGGTATTTCTTACATCGGCTAAGTGATTAGGTGCTTCAATGACGCTCATCGGTGTCACCTTCAAATCCTTCTTTGCTTTTAGCTCTACAATCGACATCGATGTATAGGGCAAATGGCGAAGTGCCATCATCGAGTGCTTCACCGATAGTTTATCACCTACTTCAAAAGTTGTGACTAATATCGCCTTCTTCATATCGAGCGATTGCCGGTAATTAGAGATATCCTTTATCCCAATTCTTTCTCCATCTACATCCAAGTTCATATTGGCGTGATTAAATGTTTTAAGAATATTAGAAACACGTCCGCGTTGGTAATAATCATAAACACCATTCAATACCACATCTTTCACTTTCATCGGTTCAGGGGAAGATACCAAACCAATCATGCCATTGGCTACGGTTAATCCATAATAATTATTGGGGTCAATAACTTTTGCTTCTATCGTCCATTCCTGAGAAAAGGAATGGAAAGGTATCAAGACAATAAAAGATAGAGTAATCAATAATATCCTCATGGGTTACTTGATTAAAGTGAATGATTGTATTGAATCATTATTTGAAAAGGAGAGATAGACTAATTTATTTTTCACAGTAATGGGCATCATTCGTCTAATTTCTCCACGCAACAAAAGCCCGGACTCTATATTGGGAATCACTTTAAAATTACCTTTACCATCATTGCTTAGGAGCGATCCGAAACTTGCATCATAGCGACCCATCTGGATATTGGTTGGATAAAAATTTCCTCCCACAAGCAAGTCAGGAATTTGATCATTGTTATAGTCAGTTATTTCAGTTGCTTGAATGGTTGAAAACTGAGCTGCTTTAGGTAATGGTTTAATTTTAAATCTATTCTTACCTAGATTCTCCACATATACACTCTCAAAGGTATTGGCCTTATACAGCGTTGCCATCTTTAAAGAGTCTTTATCAAAAATATCCTGTAATGTCGCTTCTGCATATTTTCTATAAGAAAGGAATTTCTTTTTTAAATAGGGCAATTGTTTGGTCATCTCATCGCGGGTATAAAATGGATACTCTTTCCCATTCACCGAATGACTAAGAATCTGCTCCATGGTACCATTTCTATCAAAATCACCGACATACATTTTAACCGGCTCCTTCAAGGAGGTTTTCAATTTTGAATTTAAGCCCAAGTTTCCAACGACAAAGTCAATGTCCCCATCCTTATCAAAATCATGTGCTTTTACTACGTTCCACCAGCCTTCTGTATTCTCTAGTCCGGATCCTTCCATTGCTAGGGGTGATAACACTCCCCTCTCATTTAATAAAATTGTGATAGGGCTCCATTCCGCAGCTATAAGAAGATCTTCATCCTTATCATTATCAATGTCTACCCAGACAGAATTTTTAACGAATCCAAATTTCCTGAGAGAAGGGGCAGCCTCTTGTGTGATGTCTTTGAAATTACCTTTACCATCATTGCGCAAAAGATAACTATCCGGTTTTACACCATACCGCCAGGGTACTGAGCGGGCTCCCATAAACAAGTCCAAGTCACCATCTGCATCAATATCTGAAGCACTAATTGAAGAACCCGTCATGAAAATATCTTTGAAGGCAGAAGTGGCAGAAAAATTAGCTTTCCCATCATTCAAATAAAGTCGTGGATTCATCATTTCAGATTTGCCCGAAAACTCATTCCCTCCACTGATTACGATTAAATCCTGATCCTTATCTCCATCCACATCCATTAACATGGCATCTACATCTTCATACGTACTATCCGTACGGAAAATGGGTTGCTTTTTGACTTCGAATTTTCCATCCTTTGTTTGAAGTAGGATGCTAGCAATTTGCCATTTAGCTCCACCCGCGAAAATATCTTCAAGACCATCGCCATTTAAATCACCTACAACAGCAGCGGGCCCTTCGGCAGATACCATATGTGGCATTAAGGCTTCGCGATTAAATTCAACAAACTTATTCTCCTGGTGCTTATACGGTATTGATAATGGGTACTGTGAATAGAATTTTGCCCTGGAATGAAATACCGTGTAATCAAATACACCCGTTGCATTTTCCTGTTCCAATACAATTGTTTGATTCGTTTTAATTAATGAACGCACTTCATACGTGCCGTCATTCCAAATTACTTTGACGGAATCGATCTGATCTTCTAAACCTACACCAAACGATAGTCGATAGTCCACAGAACTTTCATACCCTCTGGTAGGCATACTCTCTTGAATTTGTAGCTTTCCATTGTCATATAAAATCACCTTAGCACCAATCCCAAATGCATTCCCCTTTTTACCTTTGAGTATAAATTGAAGAAAACCATTTGCTTTGACACCCTCTTTGAGCGGTTCTTTGGTGATGGCCTTATTTTCATAAAGGAAAGCCTCATCCTCGATATTATTGATGACTAAATCCAAGTCTCCATCATTATCAAAATCAGCATACGCTGTACCATTTGAATACGATATATCATCCAAACCCCACACGGCAGCTTTGTCAGTGAAGGTAGAATCCCCATTGTTTCGATAAAGAGAATTGGGAACTTTAATCTTTGGCATTTTACTATACAGCGATACCTCCTTCTCTGTCATCTCACGTAGCTTATTCTGAATGGAGTCAACGGTAATAAAATTTATATAGTCAAGATCATTCGATCTTCTTAAAATACCATTAGAAATAAATATGTCCTTATTCCCATCTAAGTCAAAGTCAGCAAATAAAGAGGACCAACTCCAGTCTGTGGCATAGACACCTGCGAAAAGACCAATGTCACTAAACGTTCCATCTTGTTGGTTTAGCTGCAACATATTCCTTGAATACTGATAGTTATATCCAAAGTTGAGTTTAAACTCATAGACATCAAATGCATCCTCTGCTGCAGACGACTTTAAGATAACCTGATCTTTGGGAAGCATATCCATTGTAATTAAATCCGGAAACGCATCATTATTAAAATCCGCAAAATCTACCCCCATGGTATATCTGCTGGTATGATTCATTGATTGCTCTAACGTCTCTTTAAACGTACCATCCTTTTGATTGATATAGAGATAGTCATTCTCATGAAAATCATTTCCCACATAAATGTCTGGCCACCCATCCAGGTTGACATCACTGACAACCACCCCTAAGCCATAGCCAATTGCATTATCCAAAATATGCGCTTGCTTGGTGACATCTACAAATCGATTATTGTCATTGCGCATAAGTTTATCTCCGGCAGTTGGGTGAGACTCATAACGCAATCCTTTCGAAGTGCCGAACGTGCCATTTTGATGCAACGAATGATTGAGCATAAACATATCCAAGTCACCATCGCGGTCATAATCAAAGAAGGAAGCTTGATTCGAAAATCCAACCAGATCCAGTCCGTATTCAATAGCCCGGTCTTTGAAAATAGGGACGCCATTTGGATCATTCCCCTCATTAATAAACAACTGATTTTTACCTTTAAAAATCAGGTAATCCCCTAAGTAACCTACATAAATATCCAAGCGGCCATCGCTATTTACATCTGCCATCGTAACACCGGTAGCCCATCCATTAAATCCCTTTACTCCTGCAACCTCAGTAATATCTTTAAATTTGAAATTACCCTGGTTCAGATATAATTGATTAGGATTTTGATTCGCAGTAAAGTAAATATCCAGAAGACCATCTCCATTGATATCTCCAACGGCTACACCGGCACCATTATAGAAATACATATAATTGAAGATGTTGAAGTCTAATGTTTCTTTCAACGTATTTCTAAAAGTAATTCCTGATTCACTAGAAGGTATGAGCCGAAACTTTTGTTCCTCTTTACTTCCTGAACAAGCTGCCAATAGCACCATGGCGAAGAAGCCTACTCCATATTTTATAAATTGTACTCTCATTTTATTTTGAAAAATTTAACTGAATCATTATTTCTAATAAAGGATATTAAATTGGCCCCCTTGGATTTAAGGGTGCGGACATGACGGATTTCACCCGCTAACACAAGCCCTGACTGTGTGGAAGGTAAAGGTTGGAAGTCACCTTTTCCATCACCCAATAAAACCAATCCTGAAAGTGCATCGTATCTTCCTTCCTCCGGTTTCACCGGATACAAGTTACCTCCTAAAATGATATCTTTTTTGCTATCCTTATTCACATCTGCTATTTCAATCGCATATACGGGTGCAAATTGTGCCTGAAGAGGCAATGGCTTTAATTCGAAACCCATACTACCATTATTAACTAATAGTGAAGTATGTGGTTGATAACAATGAAGCAGCGTAGCTTCCGCTAAAAGCTTAGGATCGATAAATTCTTTAAGTGACTTATTTGCATAGTCTTTGGCATACACAAATTTCTTCTTAAAACTACTCATTTGCTTTAGTAAATCTTGACGCAAGGCAAAAGGGTATTCAATTCCGTCTTTGATAAAAGTATAGAGTGGTTCAATCGATCCGTTTTGATCAAAGTCATTGACATACAAAGAAATTGGTGAGACTGGTGTCGCTTTGAACTTTGTGTTTAGTCCAAAATTACCAATTACAAAATCAGTATCTCCGTCTCCATCTATATCAGAGGAAACAATCCGATTCCACCATCCATTGGAATTTTCAAGTCCCTTACCGGTAGCTACCGGCTGAAGACTTTTTCCATTATTACTAAAAATAGTAATGGGCATCCATTCTCCTACCACCATTAGATCATCAAACCCGTTGCCGTCATAATCAAACCAGGACGCATCCGTAACCATGCCGAGTTGACGAAATGCAGGAGCCCATTGATCGGTGGCATCGCTAAAATTTCCTTTGCCGTCATTCAAAAACAAAAATTGATCACAGGGTAGTCCGTAATACCGAAGTCTCAGCCTTGTACCAATAAACAAATCGATATCCCCATCATGATCTACATCGCTGGGCTTAACGCAACTTCCGCTCTGGTAGACCAATGGCAATTTTCCTTTCGTCAGTTTGAATTGTGGACGTCCATTTTTTAAACCAGTATTCTCATAGAGTCTATCCAACAATTCGATCGATTGGGGTGATTGCTCATTGCCACCACTTACTACATATAAATCCAAATCCTTATCTCCATCTGCATCAAAGAATACAGCTGCGATGTCCTCACAAAGTGAATCTGGCGATAAAAACTCATCGTCCAGTTTAGAGAAGGAGGAGGTTCCCTGCAGAAAAACGGAACCATTTTTTCCTTTGGCTCCTCCTATAAATAAGTCATCTAGTCCATCATTATTAAGATCACCCACCGCTACACCCGGCCCTTGCGTAGAAAGCATATGATACAATAACCGATCATGATCAAAGTCATTATAGGCATTCTCTTTATGAAACACACCTTCTATGGGTACTTCTTTAAGAAGAGTGGTAGATTTTAAAAGTGAAGACGCCTTCAGTTTATCGGCATCATTTTCTTTAAAAGTAAGTTGTGTTTGAGCCGGTACATTTCGAATGGTTTGCACGTTGCCGCTAGGCCATGTCACGTTCACACTATCGACTATCTTATGTAAGCCAATGCCCATAATACTTTTATAATCCATGCTGGATTGAAACCCACGGGTAGGTATATTTTCCAGATATGAAATTTGCCCACTAAAATAAGCCTTGACTTTCGCCCCTATACCAAAAGTGTTCTTGGCTAATCCAACGAAACTAACTGAAATAGAATTATTACCCTTTTGCTCTCTTGATTGATTCTTGTAGACAAATAAATCCTGATTTACATTATTCACGATCAGATCCATATCCCCGTCATTATCCAAATCTCCGTACGCGGCTCCATTCGAAAAACTAGGCTCTCCCAACCCCCATTCATCTGCCTTATTCTCAAATTGCAAATTGCCCTTATTGACAAACAGGAAATTCTTCAACTTCGTAGATGTCATTTTATTTACAAATTCCTGAAAGTCTACTTTCTTTCCTTCCATTGCCTTCTTCATATTTTCACTGTCACCTAGAAAATTGACAAAATCCTGATCAGTGACATCCTTGTAAATTCCATTACATACAAAAATCTCTTTGTTCGTATCATTGTCAAAATCGGCAATTAATGCACCCCAGCTCCAATCCGTAGCATCTACTCCGGCAAGTTGGCCTACCTCACTAAATGTTCCATCTTGATTATTCAATTGCAGCATGTTACGCATATACTGATGGTAATACCCATTCTTTAATCGCAATTGGTAAACATCATAGGATTCAAAATCTGAAAGCGTTTTAAGTCTATAATAATCCTTCGGCAGCATGTCGGTAGAAAACAAATCGGGATAGCCATCGTTATTTATATCAGCCAGATCGGCTCCCATGGAAAACATACTGATGTGCCCCATGTAATCGGTGAGTTTCTCTGAAAAAGTACCGTCTTGATTATTGATGTACAGATAATCGCGTTCGTAAAAGTCATTAGAGATATAGAGGTCAGGCCAATTATCCTGATTAACATCTCCCACCGTCACACCTAAACCAAACCCAATCACACTTCCATAGATTCCGGCACTTGGGCTTACGTCATAAAAATGCCCTTCATGATTATTGTAAAGTTTGTCGCCACCGGTTTCATCACGCTGATCTCTTAGATTTCTAAACCCAAGGGTAGAAACGGGTCGGAAGGAATTATTCAGAACGTAACAATCCAGATCACCATCTTTATCATAATCAAAGAAGGCAGCATGGGTTGAGTAGCCATTGTCGGCTATTCCCATTTCTTTCGCTCTATCCGTAAACGTTAAATCACCATTATTGATAAACAACTCATTCTCACGATTATCCCCCTTGATATCTCCGGAATTACAAACATAGATATCCAATAACCCATCTGCATTTACATCAGCCAAACTGACTCCTGTAGACCATATTTTGGTTCCTGCTACTCCCGCTGATTTAGTGATATCTTCAAATTTAAAATTTCCCTTATTCAAAAAGAGCTTGTTGTCTCCCATATTTGAAGTGAGGTAAACATCTGAAAGACCATCGTTATTGATATCTCCAATAGCTACGCCACCTCCATTGTAGTAGTTGCGGTAACGAAACACATCAAATTCCTCACTGATGGCGAGCGCATTGTTAAAGCTTATCCCCGTCTGGTCGGGTGTAAGTTTCAAGAAAACAGCATTGGGATCAATGGCCGTTTCATCCTCATTCTCTTCAGAACGATTACAGGCAAAGAGACTTACTATGATAAAGAAAGAAAATATTCGCATCCTCAAACCTACGCCCATTCTAAAAAAAAGAAAAGCACGCAATCAAAGATTGCGTGCTTTTCTTATTAAGTACTAAAGATTAATATCCAGCGTTTTGTTTCAAATTTGGATTTGAACTAACCGCCACAGCTGGGATTGGATAAACTGACCTGAACGTTTCAGTGTTAGTCTTCAACCCATAAGGGGTATTGAAAGTGCCAAAACGAACTTGATCATTTCTTCTCCAACCTTCGATGTACAATTCACGAGCTCTCTCATCAAGCATGGTTGTTAAGCTAGCTACAATAGTAGTAGAAGCACCTCTCTTTACTCTCAATTCATCAAACAACTGTTGTGCTGTTTCTCCGGTTGGAGTGCCACCTCTTAAGATAGCTTCAGCCTTCATCAAATGAGCATCTGCGTATCTAAATAAGATTTCGTGAGAAGTAAATCCACCATTATCCGGATGGTACTTTAAAATACGGATACCCGTTCTTTCATTATTACCGGCTAAACCTGGCCAGTCTTTAGCAAAGATTAGAGGGCTACCCGCTCTGTCTTTGATAGCTGTACCATCATCTTTATACTGTTGTCCTACTAAGAAACCAAATCCAAAATTAGCACAAGGCTGTACACCTGCTGTGTTCGGATCGCAATCGCGAACTGTTCCTCTGGTTACAGGTACATAGCCACGTCTTGCTTCCTGATTATTGCCAAGTGCGTTAGGATTAATTGGATCTGTGCTAGTTCCTTCAAATTTTGCATAAAAATCAGCATATGAAGAGAAACCATTCCAGCCACCACCTGAGTTGTCAGGAGATGGTTGGTTATAGTGAAGACCACACCAGATTCTGTTTCCTACACCGGTATCAGTCCATAATAGAGTTTCAGTATCTACGGCTTGTGTAAAGATTCCAAAATACTTATCTGCTGTAGAACCATCAGCTATATCAAAACCAGCGGCCTTAATTGCATTCACAGAAGAAATCACTTTATCCATGTCTGCTGCTGCTGCAGTAGTAGCCAAATAAACATGTTTATTCAAGAATAACTTGGCTTGCAAGAAATTAGCGGCAGCCGTATTGGCACTCTTAGTGTCGCCACCCGGAGCTACCACCGGTAAATCAGGTAATGCTTCTGTCAAATCTTTAGCGATAAAATCAATAGCTGCTTGAGTAGACAAAACCTGTGGATTTACCTCAGAACCTTCATTCACTCCGCGTTGAGGAATTTGTCTGTAAAGGTCAAGAATCAAGAACATATTGTACGCTCTCAAGAATTTTGCTTGTGCAGTCTGTGAAGCAGTACGTCCTTTGGCTAAGGTTGCGGCATCAAGTAATTGACCTAAGCGGTAAACGTTACCATTCAGGTTATTCCATGTATCGCGCACCATCGTATGAGTAACGTCCCATGTATGTTGGTGTAGTGTTCTCCAAACACCATTATCTCCCCAGTCAGTTCCTCTGGTTGGAACTAACAACTCGTCAGAAGCAATTTCATTCAGGGCATATAAATTAGCCTGATCACCAAAGCCACGTAAATCGCCATAAGCGGCAGAAAGTGCACCGGCAGGATCAACACCTGTAAATGCTCCAGTCTCGGATTTAATTACCACCGAGTCCAACTCCTTAATTTTAAGATCTGTACACGCAAAGAGCGCAGATCCCAGAACTAACCCTTTAATTATATTAAATTTTCTCATACTGTTTGTTATTTAAAAAGTTGCATTTAATCCGAATGTAAACACCCTCGCTCTAGGATAGGCGTTGTAATCGATACCTGCAGAAGGAACATCATTAATTGATTTGTTTGTATTTACTTCAGGATCTAATCCAGTATAGCTGGTCAATACAAATAAGTTCTGTCCACCTACTGATAATCTTAACTTCTTGATAAACATATTTTCAAGCTTAAAGTTATAGCCGATGTTCAAATTTTGTAAACGCACAAAATCCGCTGATTCCAGGAACCTCGTGGAAACATCAGGCGCGTTCACATTAGATTCACCTGAAGTAAGCACATTGGCAGTTACGTTTCTCCCATTTCCAATTGATCCAGCAGTAAAGAATGCGTTCGCACTGTTATTATACACATACTGTCCAAATTGACCGGCAAAGAACGTGTTGAAATCAAAATTCTTGTAACGTGCATTGATGGTAAAGCCCATATTGATAGTAGGAAGTGGGCTCTTATCTAAGAACTTTTGAAAGTCACCACCTTTATACTTTGCGATTCCTTGTGCATCGTATCCGTCAAAATCTCTCAGGAAGAATGCATATAAAGGTTGGCCATTGGCAATCCGTTGCGCAAAAGCACCTGATAAGCCCTGTCCATTAATAGCACCTGTATCCACTACACCGTTGAAATTCTCTACGATGTTTGTATTGTAAGCGCCATTCAGTGCAAAACTCAAACCTACATCTGCCTTATCGATAGCTTTGTAATTCAATGTTAATTCAATACCCTTATTTACCACATTAGCAGGTAAATTAGTGTACGTGAATGGCTGTGGTGCAGGCTGTGCTGAAGTAACCTGGATGAGTAAATCAGTGGTTGTCTTTTGGTAATAATCCAATGATCCAGTCAACTTATTTCCAAGAATTCCGAAATCAAGACCAATATTTAATTGGCTGGTTTGTTCCCATTTCAATTTAGGATTATCAAATGCTATGGTAGTAAGTCCATTGTTATTCACATTTCCACCATTGTCAGGACCTATTCCGTTGTAACGTTGTCTTCTTTGATATAGGTTGTGGGGGATTGACTGGTTTCCGGTAATTCCGTAACCAACTCTGAATTTAAGGTCATCAAAGAAATCAGGAATAAAGTCTTCTTCTGAAAGTCTCCATGCTGCTGCTGCAGAAGGGAAAAATCCGTATTTATTATCACCTCCAAAACGAGTTGATCCGTCAGCACGGAAGGAAGCAGTAAACAAATATTTTTCGCCTATCGAGTAATTTACACGAGCGAAATAAGATTGCAATTCATCCTTTGTCTTGTATTTATCAGCCACCGCAGACTGTAATGAAGCTGTTCTGGAAGAAATGTTTGACTGAATAGTAACAGGTGTTGGCAATAACGTATTTCTGAAAGTCTTGGTACCATCAAAACCATACTGCTGATCATTGTCAGTCAAATAGCCTCTAACGAAAGATTGGAATTGAGCTAACCGATCCAACTGACCATCCATAGTAGCTGCATTAAATCCCCAACCTGCTACTGTTAGTCCTTCAGAATTAAAATCCTGGTAAGAATAACCAGCAACTGCTGAAAGCGTAGATCCGTTAAGATCTTTCTTATAATTTACAAATGCTTCTAACAAATTGCTACTTGTTTTACTACTACCTATACCTGCTCTACCATTTCCGAAAATTCCACCTGTAAGGAAAAGTTTAGGAGAATAGGCCTGCTTTCTTTCTGAATCGCTATTATCAAAACCAGTATTGACTTTAATGCTGATCTCCTTTGTGATGTCATAGCTGGCAGAGAGATTAATCAATGAACGATTCGTATTAGAGTTATCCTGAAAATACTTCAGTAACGAATTTGGGTTCGCGTTAGAACTTGATGGTTGCACATCCGCATCAGCTTTCCATGTTGGGTTTGCCATATAGGTAGAACCTAACAAATCTCCTTCAAATCCAGCATTATTAGTAATAGGAGCTGCCTGATCTTTGATATTTGAGAATGTTACCTGTGCTCCCAATTTTAATTTCTCGTCTAGAAAAGTTTTATTCGCATTTAAGCGACCTGTTAATCTGGTCAAGCCTGAATTCCGAATAATTCCTTGTTGGTCATCATAGCTCACAGAAGCACGAAATCCACCGGTAGCAAAATTGTCAGAATAAGACAAATCATGACGATTTGAAACAGCTGTTCTGATAATTTCCTTCTGCCAATCTGTGCTAGATCCTAAATTCAACGCTACTGGATCACCTCCAAATTTGGCTATCCCTGCAAGAAACTGATCCTTCTTAAGTAAGTCATAAAATTTAGCTTGTTCTGAAACACTCACAGAAGAAGAATATTCAATTTGTCTTTTCTTTCCTTTACCACTTTTGGTAGTAACGATTACTACACCATTCGCTCCTCTAGATCCATAGATAGCTGTAGCTGATGCATCTTTAAGCACATCAATACTTTCAATATCATTCGGGTTGATAAAGTTAAGTGGGTTTCTGGCTGAAGAAGAACCTCGGCCTAAGTCTGCACCACCCGGTGAAACATCATCTCCGGTAAGCGGGATACCATCTACGACAAACAATGGATTATTTCCACCTCTCACGGAAGAGGTACCTCTAATACGCACATTTACCCCAGCACCTGGCTCACCACTTGCTGATGTAATTTGAACACCTGCAGTTTTACCTTGAATAAGTTGTTCTGGAGATGAAATAACACCTTTGATGAAATCTTCTGACTTTACAGAGGCAACTGCACCCGTCAAGTCTTTCTTAGAAACCTCACCATAACCAATTACCACCACTTCGCTCAATGAAGTGATATCAGATTTCATAGAAACATTAACGGAGGTTTGGGAACCTACTGCAACTTCCTGTGCGGCATAACCAACAAAGGAGAATACGAGGGTTGCGTTTGCTCCAACGCTAATGGTATAATTACCATCGGCATCTGAAACAGTCCCATTGGATGTTCCTTTTTCAAGAATATTAACACCTGGAATTCCTGAGCCATCATCAGATGACGTTACTTTACCTGACACGGATTGTTGCGCGAAAGCCGAGAAAGCTCCCATCAACATCACTACCGCGAGGTACCTGCGAACAAACAGATACAATTTGACCATAAGTAATTGATTTAGGGTTTAAATAAGTTATGAATACGTTGAATTACTTCAATAATTCAACCCAATGTTAACATTATATTATGCAGGATGCAATGCAAAGTGCCCAAAAAACTAAAAAAAATGTTGCTTTCGGTATCGCAAACGTTTGCAATTTTATCTATCTGTTCAATTTTAGCCCAAAAGAGGCATTATGCTTTCTTATGTAATGACCAAAGTAGCTTTACAATCCAACAATATCAGACTTGCGACTAATCCTAAAAACACATTTTCGAAAGGATGGAATGGTATCCTATAAAATGGATTCTTTTGGATTATGCTGAATGAGCAATATTCTATTTGGCCTGAACCTTCAGGAATGACATTCGAGCTTCGTTTCTTGAAATAGCAATAATTCGTTTGCCTTTATGTCCTTTTAGTAAAACCATTCCCCGCACATAACCGATAGCTTCAAATCCACTTTGACTTTTCTGTAGCTCGGTAAATTGCCCCTTGCCATTTCCGGCCTATACTAGTGTATATTGTTTCCAAACTTATCGATAGACTTAGAACAGGATAAAAATTTACACTGACTAATATATCTATAATTACTTCTTGCTCATTGTCTAGTATCATCTATTCATATTCTATGATCAACTTAATTATAGAAGATAATTGTAAATCAAATTGAATGACCACCTACTGCCCACAATATGATACACTTATTAGCAATAGTTGAATCTAATCCACTTAAAATTTTATCGATAGCATCTCAACGTTAAACTGTATTGAGTTACTTTGAAAAGACTCTTATTAAATTCATGTTTTTGGCAATGTTTATTAAGGTAATACTTTAGTCTAAACACTTTACAAATCAGACGATTTTAATGTTGACAATTATCACTATATTTAATCGAAATCTGTTGAAATAGTCCCAATCAAATGAAGTTTAACCAAGTTACCATTAAAGACATTGCGCGGGAGCTTAGCATTTCTCCTTCCACTGTTTCAAGAGCACTAAAAGACCACCCGGATATTAGCGTTGAAACGAAGAAGGCGGTGAATGCCCTTGCTGATAAACTAAACTATCAGCCAAACATTGTCGCGCTCAATCTTCGCCAGAAAAAAACTAACACCATCGGGGTAATTATCCCTGAAGTTGTGCATTTCTTCTTTTCAACAGTTATCAGTGGTATTGAGGATGTCGCCTATCAAGCCGGCTACAATGTAATTTTAGCTCAGTCTAATGAATCCTACGTTCGCGAAGTAGCTTCGATAAAAACACTCTTTAATAGTAGAGTGGATGGTATGCTCCTATCGCTCTCTAGAGAAACTACCAATTTCGATCATGTTGAATCCATTATTTCAAAAGGAGTCCCGATTGTATTCTACGATCGGATGTATAATAGCCCTACTTCAAGCAAAGTAATTGTAGACGACTATGCTGGTGCTAAAGAGGCCGTTAATCACTTGATAGAGCAAGGGTGTAAAAACATTGCGCACCTCGTAGGTGCACCTAATCTGATCATCTCTATCGATCGTCTTCGGGGATATAAAGACGCCTTGAAGGAAAATAAAATGGAAGTTAAAGAGAATCTGATCTTTGCCTGTAATGAGGGTACCTTTGATGAAGGGAAAGCAGTGACAGCAAAGTTTTTAAATTCACCTATAAAAGTTGATGCCCTGTTTGCCAATAATGATCCCATGGCTATGGGGGCTATGATGGCTATCAAAGAAAAAGGACTTAAAATACCACAGGATATTGCTGTCATCGGCTTTAGTAATTGGTTTATAGGGGAAATGATGGAGCCTTCTTTATCTACTATCGATCAGCCGGGTTTTGAAATGGGGCAAGAAGCAGCTCGATTATTGATTCGTCAGATTGAATTGAAAGTAAAAGATCAATACGAACCAGTTGAGGAGATCAAAATATTAAAAACCCGCCTGATTATCCGAGAATCATCTCTTAAAAAACAATCCAAGAAGAAATAACGCAATCGTTTTCTGAATTTTGATTAAGGGTTTCGTTAGGAATAGCGAAACCCTTTATTTTTCTTTCTATCTAATTATATAAATCTTTTATGCGAAAGCTTCAAATCCGTTCAACCAGTCAAGGGTTGGGCAACTACATTTCTTATGATAAAAATGAAGCGAGCATTCAATTCATCACAGACTTCGGAACCCTTCATCTCACTTTCTTCTCGGAGAAAATGGTGCAAGTCTGGGCCTATCATGGAATTCAGGATAAAGAATTCTCTTATGCTGTGGTTGGTGAACCCATACCCTTAAAATACGCTGTAAGCGAGCAGGCTGAATTTCTTTGGATCACTACCAGCGCACTAAAAATCAAGATCAACAAATCTCCCATGAGGATTAGCATCATGGATTTGAAGGATCAACTAATTAATGAAGACGATGCGGGCTTAGGCATACAGTGGATTAATGATCAAGTCAGTTGTTATAAAAAACTCCAGGAAGGAGAACGATTTCTGGGTTTAGGCGAAAAAAATGGGCCTCTTGATAAACGTGGTCGAGGTTATATCAATTGGAACACAGACGCATATGCATACGGAACGGATACCGATCCTTTGTACTGTTCTGTTCCTTTTTATATTGGAGTGCATCATCAAAAAGCATATGGTATTTACTTTGATAACAGCTATCGAACTCAATTCAATTTTGGGGCTTCTAATGATCGATTTTCCAGCTTCACTGCCGATAGCGGTGAAATGAAATATTATTTTATTGCCGGAGAATCTGTGGGCGATATCATTAAATCCTATACGCACTTAACGGGACGCACTCCTCTTCCACCCTTGTGGAGTCTTGGCTATCAACAATGCCGTTACAGTTATTATCCTGATCGAGAAGTTTTACGCGTAGCCGAAAATTTTCGTGAACGAGATTTGCCAGCCGATACGATTGTGTTGGACATTCATTATATGGATGCCTACAAAATATTCACGTGGGACAAGAAGCATTTCCCGGATCCAAAAGGGCTTATCAAAAAACTAAAAGACCTAGGCTTTCATGTTGTATTAATGTGTGATCCTGGCATCAAAGTCGAAGAGGGATATGAACCGTATGATTCAGGAAAAAAAGAAAATGTGTTCTTGAAATATCCTGATGGCAGCGACTATAGTGGTCAAGTATGGCCGGGGTGGTGTCACTTTCCTGATTTCACCAATCCTGCAACACGAGCCTGGTGGGCAGAACATTTCAAAGAGTATGTGGCCATTGGTGCGGAAGGTTTTTGGAATGACATGAACGAGATTGCCACATGGGGAAACATGTTACCAGACCTGATGGAATTTAATTTTGAGGGGCAAAAGACCACCATGCGAGAAGGCAGGAATCTCTATGGAATGATGATGGCACGCAGTACGTATGAAGCAACAAAAAAATTAATGAATCAGCGTCCCTTTAATTTAACACGCTCCGGCTTTGCAGGCATACAGCGTTATTCAGCAGTGTGGACAGGAGACAACGTAGCGTATGACGCGCATATGCTGGCAGGCGTTCGATTAGTAAACAGTATGGGGCTTTCTGGCATTGCATTTACAGGGTATGATATTGGTGGTTTTGTAGGTAACACCGATGAAAAACTCTTTGCTCGTTGGCTATGCATTGGAGCCTTTTCTCCATTCTTTCGAGGACACACGATGATTAATACGCGTGATTCTGAACCGTGGTCATTCGGAGAAAAGGTGGAAGAGATTTCACGTAACTACATGAAGCTACGTTACCGACTAATGCCCTATCTCTATTCACTCTTTTTTGATGCTGCCAAAACCGGTATGCCTATCAACAGAAGTTTATCTATTAACTACACTTTTGATGCAAAGGTGTATGATCATCTTTATCATAATCAATATCTATTTGGACCTGCCATTTTAGTTGCGCCTGTAGAGAGCAATAAGGATTTATTAAAAGTGTATTTGCCGGAAGGCAATTGGTACAATCTCCTCAACGACCAAGCCCATCATGGCAATCAGGAAATGATTGCCCATTGTCCTATTTATCAACTACCCGTATATGTTCGTGGTTCTTCTATCATCCCTATGCGTGAAAAAGCGGGCAACACAACCGGTGATATGGGTGACACTTTAGAAATACATCTTTACAAAGGAGAAGTGTACAATGATTTCACGCTTTATGAAGATGATGGTATTTCTTTCGAACATGAAAAAGGGGTATTCGCCAAGCGAAAGATCTCCTATACCCCGCATAAAAATGAAATGATTATTCAGGAACAACAAGGTAGTTACCTGTCCCCTTATAAAAACCTTGTCATTTATTTGCATGGTTTTAATGACATCAAGAAGATCAGCATCAATGGTTCCTCGCAAGATGCACACTGGAAAGAATACCGTTTCATAAATGCAATCAGCAACTACGATCCGGTGAATACCATGCCGGAAGGGCCAAAAATAAATTTACCCTTTATCGCCACTCTTTATGATTCTAAAAACATTGTTATCAATTGGTAATTCATCGAAACGATGGTTGATCCCATTTATTGGGATTGGATTGGTTTGTTGCCAAAAGGAAAAGGAGATTCGATTCAACGATACTGGTCTAATTATCAGTAATGCTTCTCCCCTACTGATCAACCCTGACTCTACCTACATCAACTTGGAAGACTATGTCTTAGAATTAGACAAAATTGATTCAGTCACCAGTCCGGATGGCTTAACTCAGCAACTTACAGGTAAGTATTTGAATTTACTGGGGAACATGAAATCAAAAATTGCTTATTTAAAGATCTGGAGCAAAGGCGAAGCGTATGCCATCCCTTTACAAAAATTGAATAAGGTAGTAGTGACCTTAAACTATTCTGGAAAAGCAAAAGAAGTAAAGGCCAAAGGAGAATTTAATGCATGGAATGGAGAGAATTCCGTTTTTAAAAAAGATGGGGAGGTATTCAAACTATCGCTCCTACTCAATCCCGGCAACTATCAATATTTATTATTGGTAGACGGAAAAGAACAACGAGATTTCACAAACAAAGATTCCATTGACAATGGGATGGGAAAATGGAATTCTATGTTGCGTATAGCAAGACCCAACATTCAAAAACTTCCAACGCTTGATACAAAGGATTTCACTCATTCCACGATAACACTTTCACTTTCAAATCCTGCTTCAGAGATTACCGTGTATTGGAAAAATTTCTTGCTCGGTAGCAAGTTGGTCAAACAAACCGAAAAAGAATTGATCATCACAATTCCCGCACAAGCAAAAGAAGAATCACGTAGTTTCATTCGGGCCTGGGCAGCCAATGAAGAAGGTATATCCAACGATGTGTTGATTCCTTTACAAAATGGAGCTGTAGTAAGCGATGCAGCTAACCTTACTCGCCAAGACAAAGAAGCGCAGGTGCTTTACTTCATGATGATCGACCGCTTTAAAAATGTAAGAGCTGAAAATGACGAGCCAGTAAAAGATTCACACATACTACCCAAAGCCAATTACTATGGGGGAGATATCGCTGGCGTGACGCAAAAAATAAAGGATGGCTATTTTCAACAATTAGGAATCAATACCATTTGGCTTTCTCCCATCTCTCAAAATCCAAAGGGAGCCTACGGGAAATACATCGATCCTTCTACTACTTTTTCAGGGTATCATGGTTATTGGCCAGTGTCTCTTAAACAAATAGATTATCGTTTTGGAACAAAAGAAGAATTAGAAGAACTCTTACGTGAGGCACACAAACAAAACATGAATGTTATATTGGATTATGTCGCCCATCATATCCACAAAGAACATCCTCTATTTAAGTTGAAACCTGAATGGTTCACACCACTTTATTTGCCGGATGGCACCATTAATACCGAACGCTGGGATGATCAGCGTTTGACAACCTGGTTTGATGTATTCATGCCAACCTTTGATTTGCGTAAACCTGAAGTAGTGGGCCCCATGACAGACACGGCCATGTTTTGGTTAGAGAAATATGAGCTAGACGGATTTCGTCATGACGCTTCCAAACACATTGACTTACTATTCTGGAGAGAGTTAACTAAAAAAGTAAAGACAAAAGTAAAACGACCTATTTATCAAATCGGTGAAACCTATGGTAGCCGTGAATTGGTGAACAGCTATGTCAATACCGGAATGCTGGATGCGCAATTTGATTTTAATGTATATGATGACGCTGTCAATGCCTTTGCGCGAGATGAAGTCCCATTCTCTCGATTATCCAATTCTTTAACAGAAAGTATTTCCTGGTTTGGTGATCATAACTTGATGGGCAACATCACAGGCAATCAAGACCGAGCCAGATTCATTTCATACGCGGATGGTTCTGTACGTTTTGATGAGGATGCCAAGAAAGCCGGATGGAAGCGAAAAATTGAAATCAAGGATATCATAGCTTATAACAAACTTCAATCTCTAACAGCCTTCATGATGACTATTCCCGGTATACCGGTGATCTACTATGCTGACGAAATTGGCGACCCTGGAGGGAATGATCCTGACAATCGTAGAATGATGCGTTTTGAAAACCTTTCACCGGAAGAGCAACTTACTCGAGGCAATGCCGAAAAACTGATCCATCTAAGAAGAAATTTAATGCCATTGTTATATGGCGATTTCAATTGGATCAACGTGGAAGATCAATGGATGACGTATTCAAGAAAATATTTTGGTCAGGTTGCTATTGTCGTCTTTAATAAATCAAACGCAATCAAAGAAATTGATTTAGAAGCAATTCCATCTACCTCAAAGACAAATTTTTCAGGAAAAATAGAGTTTGAAAATAAGCGAGCAACGCTTACCTTAAACCCGCATTCGTTTGAAATTATTACTTACTCAACTTCTAATTAGCCGAATATGACTTCTCCATCCCTTAGTACACCCAAACCTAAACTTAGCTTTTGGCAAATATGGAACATGAGTTTTGGTTTTTTGGGTATACAATTCGGATTTGCATTACAAAATGCAAACACCAGTAGAATATTCGAAACCCTCGGTGCTTCACCAAGTAGTCTCGCCTTATTTTGGGCTGCTGCACCGATCACAGGATTAATTGTACAGCCCATCATTGGCTTTTATAGTGACCGCACCTGGCATCCAACTTGGGGAAGAAGGAGACCCTTTTTCGCCATAGGCGCCTTGCTTGCCTCTTTTGCATTGTGCTTAATGCCGAATGCACATGTTCTTTGGATGGCCGTTGGCGTTCTGTGGATCATGGATGCCTCGATTAATATAAGCATGGAACCCTTTCGCGCTTTTGTTGGTGATATGTTGCCACCTTCTCAGCGCACAACAGGTTTTGCAATGCAAAGTTTTTTTATTGGGATCGGAGCGATTGTGGCATCCTTTCTTCCATACATATTTACGAACTGGTTTGGTATTTCTAATACTGCAGATCCGGGAGAAATTCCCCCGTCTGTGAGGTATTCATTTTATATCGGTGCCTTTATGCTTTTTACTGCTGTGATGTGGACAGTCTTCACTACCAAAGAATATCCACCTGAACCCCATCATGCAAATCTTAAAAATCGTGAAAAAAGAAAAATAGAAGACGAAGAAGGAACCAAAAACAAACTGCAAAAAGTGGGTGCCCTACTGCTGATCCTTGGGATGATCATGACATGGATTGTCAATTACATGGAATTGGAAAAAGAACTGTATGTGTTGGGGGGAGGATTGAGTGTTTTCGGTATGGTGCATCTTTTAGCCGTATTATACATTCGCCAAGGGCGATCCTATTTAGGCCTGGTCCATATTGTAAAAGATTTTAATATGATGCCAAAGACCATGGTTCAGTTATCGTACGTTCAATTCTTTTCCTGGTTTGCATTATTCTCGATGTGGATTTATACAACGCCAGCCGTCACCAGCTATATATACAATACCAATGAACCATCTTCATCTGCCTACAATGAAGGCGCAGACTGGGTCAGCTTATTATTTGGTATCTATAATGGGATCGCTGCATTAGCTGCTCTTTTTCTTCCTATTTTGGCGAAATACACTAGTCGAAGGGTCACTCATTTCATTGCATTGTTCTGTGGAGGTATTGGGTTAATTTCATTCCTCTTCATCTCTAATCCAACTATGCTATTGTTTTCTATGGTTGGTATAGGTATAGCATGGGCCAGTATATTATCCATTCCATATGCTATGTTATCGGGTTCTCTCCCTCCCGAAAAGATGGGGTATTATATGGGCGTTTTTAATTTTTTTATTGTAATTCCACAAATAATTTCAAGCACCGTATTGGGTTTTTTGTTAAAAACAATTTTTGGTGGGCAGTCCATTTACATTTTGGTAATAGGCGGTGTCTGCATGATCATCGCTTCATTGTTAGCTTTGCGTGTGAGATCTTCTGAAGAAGTATCCCTATAATATGAAGTACTGGATTATTTTTACTTTGCTCATTGCACCTACCTATCTAAAGGGGCAGGATTATGAATATTTTAGAAAAACGATACAATCACTCACTGACTCTACTCAATTTGAAAAACTACGAGTCAGTAAATTAATTCCACTCGTGGTGCAGGATTCTGTCGCTTTTTTGTATCAAGGCAAAGCTACCAGTGTAGTATGGATGGGTGATTTCAACGGCTGGGGCTACGATAAATCCTTTCATAATGAAGGAAGTAAAATCCCGAATACGAATCTATGGATTTTAAAAGCTTCCTTTCCAAAAAATGCTCGCCTCGATTACAAAATTCTCATTAATGGGAATAACTGGATCCTTGATCCGGAAAATCCTTACCAACAATGGAGTGGTGTAGGTGGGGGTAGTCCTAATTCAGAGTTGAGGATGCCCGAATGGAAACAAGATATAGAACAAAAATCAAGAACAGATATTCCGCACGGAGTAGTTAAATCTGATTTATTATTAAATAGTAAACTTCTTAATTATCAAATCACCTATAGTATTTATCTGCCGGCTGGTTTTGAAAAATTGGGCAAACTGCCCGTTATGTATGTAACCGATGGCTATGAATACATGCATCCACAATTGGGGAATATGATTACTGTATTGGATAATCTGATCGCTGAAAAGAAGATCAAACCGATTGCAGCTGTTTTTGTGGATCATCGTGAGCCGGTTAATAGAGCAAACAATAAGCGCATGCATGAACTAGCCATGAGCAACTTATACTTTGAGTTTTTTACAAAAGAACTGATTCCGGAAATTGAAAAAAACTTTCCCATCGCTAATGATATTAATCAACGAGGCATTATGGGTACCTCCATGGGTGGATTGACAGCTACCTATTTTGCATTTACGAAGCCAAGTTTCTTTGGATTGGTTGGGATCCAGTCACCTGCCTTTTGGACAAAGCCTCAGATTTATCAGTTGTGTTCTAACTCAACCAACCCAAGCACATCCAATTCAACCATTAAAATATCGATGACATCCGGAGTTATTAATGATACCAGCAAAGAAAGCCGCAAGATGAAAGATGTCCTCGAGGCGAGCAGTTGTGTATATCACTATAGAGAAGTGAACGAGGGCCACAGTTGGGGAAATTGGCGCAATCTAATCGATGATGTATTAATTGATCTTTTCGGAATTCAATAACTTTTTAGGTACTGATACTCTTACTAATTTAAAGCACCGTTTTTGGGTTGTACTACAAATGAAAATACGTTTATCCGCCATCCTCTTTAGTTCTCTATTCCTGTTAGATGCATGCTCTTCCGGAAAGGCAGCACTAAAACAAGGGGACTACTATGAAGCTGTGATAGAATCCGCCAATCGACTGCGCGCAAAGCCGGATCATAAAAAAGCGAAAGCAGTCTTAACACAGGGATACCCTTTAGCTGTTGATTTCATTCAAACAAGTATTCAAAATGGGATCAATTCGGATGACCCAAGAAAATGGCGCAATGCCGTAATTGGTTATGAAAAAATCAATTACATGAATGACCAAATTAAAACTTCATTGGGCGCTATGAAAGTTATTACTAACCCATTGACTAAGTTTAAAGAGTTGGCTGAAGTAAAAGTCAAAGCAGCAGAGGAGAGTTATCAGGCGGGTATTCAATACATGATGAAAACTACACGCGATGATTCGAAGCAAGCTTACTTTAGTTTCAAAGAAGCCAATGGGTACGAACCCGGCTATCGGGAGGTCATTGAAATGATGACACAAGCTGAATTCAACGCCACCTTACGAGTAGCCTACCAGGAGATAAATGCTTCACGGGTTAATTATGGAAGTTTACAGCCGATTATCAATTCATTACAAAGACAGTTCTTATCCTTTAAACCGATTGAGCAACAAGACACAGTGCCGCCACAACAATATTTGAAGATTATTTTCAATGCATACAGACAAGATAATCAGCCCCTCTTTTCTACGAGAAATGAAAACGTACAACGCGATGTAAAAGTGGGCGAGAAAAAAGGGGCAGATGGGAAAGTACAAGACGTAATGGAGACAGTAAAGGGGATCATTACCTATTATACCAAGACAAAGAGAGCTACCAGCAATGCAACGATCACAGTCACCGATGCCAAGAATAATGGAATCTTACAAAATAATACAGTTGATGGAAAATCTCAATGGCAATATACCTGGGCAACTTTTAAGGGGGATACCAGGGCCCTGAATAATGATCAATTGAATATGACTAAAAAAGGTGAAGCGTACCCGGATGATCAAAATCTTTTCAATCAAGCCATCACCAATCTTCAGAACAACGTGTCCCAGCAGTTGCATTCTTTTTACGATCAGTACTAATAACCTTGGGTGATACCATGTATGTGCTACTGGCGACACATGGTGAATTCTCTAAAACATTTTTGTTACAGAGCAGTTAAAGAGAAGTAGATGCTTGGACCCCAAAGTAGATCCAAATTATCACTACTATACAATTACTCATTTATGGAAACACCCAGAGAATTACAAAACGCAACATATGGAGCCGGCTGCTTCTGGTGTACAGAAGCCGTATTTCAAAATATGAAAGGAGTCATGAAAGTAGTGTCCGGGTATACAGGCGGTCAAGTGAAGAACCCTTCATATCGTGAAATCTGTACCGGACTTTCCGGCCATGCGGAGGTAACTCAAATCACCTTTGATCCAACAGTTATTTCATTTGAAGATCTTTTGGAGGTTTTTTGGAATACGCATGATCCGACAACATTGAACAAACAGGGCGCGGACGAAGGAACTCAATACCGTTCAGTAATATTTTATCATAACGATTTACAAAAACTTACTGCGGAAAAATACAAAACGCAATTGGAGAAATCTCACGTATACAAAAATCCCATCGTGACGGAAATTAGCCCTTTATCTACTTTCTATCCCGCTGAAACTTATCATCAAAACTATTTCGAGTTAAACCCTCACCAAAGTTATTGTCAATTTGTTGTTCGTCCCAAGGTGGAGAAGTTCAAAAAGCAATTTCCTGCAAAACTGAAGTAAGTAGCCTTTCTGGTAGTCTAATTGACAATAAAAATAATTGGGCTAATCGGTAACCTCTTGGTATGGTTCACGTTCTATTGTGTATGTAGAGTAATTCTCTCATAGGTTTAGGTTTAGGTAAC
>JANPBK010000021.1:0-8847 GCA_031430395.1 Cyclobacteriaceae bacterium | reverse complement strand
ATGTAGCCCCATCTTTGATCCGTTTTTGGGAATCCGAATTCGAACTCATTCAACCTAAAAAGAATCGAAAAGGAAATCGTCAATTCACGAAGGAAGACATCGACAACGTCCGTACCATCTTTCATTTGGTAAAAGAGAAAGGCTTTACCCTTCAAGGAGCTAAAGAAATGCTCAAAAACGACACACAATCTGTTCGTGATAAGATTGACCTGATGGATTCACTTAAAAAAGTACGTCAATTTCTGGTCGAAGTGAGAGAAAAACTCTCTTAATTAATTGAATAATGTATTGATTTAAAATTTTGACAATCGTAATATCGTCATCTAAATCAATTTACTTTCTTTTTCAATTTTACTGATTTTCAAATTATTTTAATGGATCAAGAACGACTGGCTTTTCTTGCATTACATAATATTCCTGGTATCGGGGATCGTTTGCTGAAACAACTCGTGAGTTATTGCGGCTCAGCAGAAAAAGTCTTCCAAACCCCAAAAGGAAAACTGCTCAAAATACCTGGTATTGGTGCGGTTACCGCAGAGGTAATTCGAACTGGGAAATCGTTTGAGAATGCTGAAAAAGAATTAATTAAAGCAGAAAAATCGAATACGGAAATTCTCTTCTATCCAGACAAAAAATATCCTCAACGCCTGAAGCAAATTGAAGATGCTCCAAGCATACTGTACTTCCAGGGAAATGCCAACCTCAATCATTTAAAAACAGTAGGAATCGTTGGAACAAGACAAGCAACTAGGTATGGAAAGGAAATGGTAGATCAAATTGTTAAGGATATTGTTCACCATCAGCCAATGATTATTAGTGGCCTCGCTTATGGAATTGATATTCAAGCGCACAAACTATCGCTAAAAAATGATTTACAAACTTTGGGCATCATGGGTAGTGGGATGGATATTATCTATCCATCTGCACACAAAGACACAGCAAAGAAAATGATAGAGCAAGGCGGGTTGATGACCGAAAATAGCTTTGGTACTAAACCAGATGCACATAACTTCCCGGCACGAAACCGAATTATTGCAGGAATGTGTGACGCTTTAATTGTGGTGGAGGCCGCTGAAAAGGGGGGAGCCTTAATAACTGCCGAAATTGCAAATACTTATAATAAGGATGTTTTCGCAGTTCCTGGAAGCTTAGGAGAAACCTACTCTGAAGGTTGCAACAAGCTGATCAAGACCAATAAGGCTAATATTTACACCTCTGTAAAAGATCTTGAATACATTATGAACTGGTCAGTTGAAAATAAACTTTCAAAAAGAGTAAAGACTGCCCACCTAGACCTCACTCAATTTACGCCTGACGAACAAATCCTCATTCAACTCTTGTTAGAAAAAAAAGTACCTATTACAATTGATGAATTAACAATTAAAACAATGCTCTCTCCCAGCACTCTTGCTTCTTTGTTACTAGGCCTGGAGTTTAAAAATATTGTAAAGGCATTACCAGGAAAAATGTTTATACTTGTTAAGTAAGTCATACATTAAAGCAAAACTTACTTTCAATCGTTATTAAAAAGAACAAAATGGACAGAAAAGAATTTTTAGCCCAAGTAGGAATTGGTGCTGCTGCACTCTTTATACCTTCCTGTTTGGCAACTTTAGGGAGCTGCTCATCTAATAATGTTACTCCCTCACTCATCAACATAGACTTTACAATTGACACCTCTACTGGAGTACTCGCAGTTAATGGAGGTTCATTGGTAAATAATGGAGTCATTGTTGCAAGAACTATAACTGGTGATTTTTTAGCAGTTTCTGCTGCATGCCCCCACGCAGGAACGACCATTTTGTTTCAAAATAGCACTACAAATTTTCGCTGCCCAAATCATGGTTCTGTTTTCACAGCTACAGGGCAAGTGACCAATGGACCAGCCGATAGAGCACTGATTCAATATAAAACAGCACTTACAGGAGCATCTCTTAGGGTTTTTTCTTAATTATATATAGAGTCGACTTTATGGATGCGAGAAAATCTCGTCTGCCATCAGGAGCGACTGCTTGAATGCCTCCCGATCAAGGCCAAGCGTGACTTCCTTTGAATCCAAAAAAGAGATAACAGTTTCAGTTGCTAAGTTTCCCACTAATTCATCTTCCGCCATCGGGCACCCTCCAAATCCCTTCAATGCACCATCAAAGCGTTGACACCCCGATGAATATGCCGATTCAATCTTTTCTAATGAATTAGCAGGGTTGGAATGCAGATGAACACCAATTTCTATAGTCGGAAATTTTTTCGTCAACAACGAGAATAGGTATTTAATTTGATCGGGTTTGGAAACACCAATCGTGTCGGCCAAAGATATAATGGAGATTCCTAAAGTGGCCAGAATATCTGTAAACTTCTCGACAATGCTCAAATCGTATGGATCTTTGTATGGATTGCCAAAACCCATGCTAATGTAGGTGACCAATATTTTATTAGATATTTCACATATTGATTGAATTTCCTGAATTGAATTTAAAGCCTCTGAGATCGATTTATTCGTATTGCGCTGCTGGAAAGTTTCCGAAATAGAAAGAGGGAACCCCAAATAAGTAATTTTATCGTATTGGCTTGCTTCTTCTGCACCTCTCGTATTAGCTACGATCGCTAACAATTTAGATTTTGACGCACTTGTATTTAAGTGCGAAATGATTTGTGAAGTATCTTTTAATTGAGGAATCGCTTTCGCGGAAACAAAACTTCCGAAATCAATGGTATCAAAACCAACTTTTAGAAGTTGATTAAGATATTCGATTTTCTGTTCAGTGGGGATAAATTTTGCTATCCCCTGCATCGCATCGCGAGGGCATTCAATGATTTTCATAGTAAACAATCGTTAAACAAAGTTGATTAAATATTGATCAAAGAAAAATAATGGGTAGTAATCGTCCAAAATGTCACTTTAACTATTTCAACAGTTACTTTATTCCACCAGCAAGATTAATTTCGAACAAATATTATTACAATGTCTTTACCTCTCTTTTCGGGAACCTTAGGATCTAAACGGGCTGCCCATTTATTGCATCGAGCGTCATTTGGTCCAACCAAAGAATTAATAGACAGCTTTGCTAGTCTGAATGCTTCCCAAGCAGTAACTCAACTTTTTCAAGAACCGCTACCCGATCCAATTCTTCCGATAGACCCAAAAACAAACTCAGAGTGGTTTCTTTCAGGCACAGTGGAGGATGTTAATAGTGGGGGTCAAGAGCTGCAAGAATACTTTAAAGGGTGGTTCATTGCGCAAATGCTAAGTCAAGGGATTAGTTCTACTCAATCACTTGCCTATGCTACCCGAGAGAAAATTGTGTTCTTTATACATACTGTATTAACGACCATCATTTCAAAAGTAGACGATAGCAGAATGGTCTACTTTCAGAACCAGTTATTTAGACTTTTTGCTTTTGATAAAAACGCAGGCATCAAATTCAATTTCAAAGAGTTAGCTAAAAAAGCGAGTATCGATAATGCGATGCTAAAAGTATTAGATGGATACTTGAACGTGAATGGAAATCCACAAGAAAATTATGCGCGCGAACTTCATGAGCTATTTACCATTGGCCGAGGATTAGAGGGTATTGCAAAGCCAGGTACTGAAATAGGTGATTACTTTGTTTATAAAGAAACGGACATTCAAGCAGCCGCAAAAGTACTTTCCGGCTGGGAAATAAGTATCAATAGCAATTCAGTAATCAATAATCTATTCCCCTATTTGGATCAAGACACCTTATTACCTAAAGGAAAAGTGAAAGGAAGCACTACGAATGCTTCCGCGCACGATAATTCGATCAAGCAATTCAGTGATCGATTTAATAACCAAACCATTCAACCAGACCCCCTTTTGCTTAATGGCACGAACGCAACAGAAGCGAGTGCCTTTGATGAGATCTCCAAATTAGTTGATCAAATTTACGCTCAGCCAGAAACCGCAAGGAATATCTGCCGCAGAATTTATCGCTTTTATGTGTACCATAACATCGATCAGACTTTAGATGACACCATTATTGCAGGTATGGCTGATACTTTTACAGCCAATGGTTTTAAACTACAACCGGTACTCGAAGAGCTTTTTCAAAGCCAGCACTTCTATGATGCCGCAGCCGGTATCAACGATGACAATTTTGGGGGGATCATCAAATCACCTTTAGATTTAGTAGTTGGCACGTTGCGGATGTTCAACATACAGTTACCGCTCTACCCAACTGCCGCAGAAGACTTCTATACCAAAACAGGAGATTTGATCCGTGAATTGAAACTGATGGGCATGCCTTTCTATGATCCTTTTGATGTAGCAGGGTATGACGCGTATCATCAATACCCTATTTACCACAGAAGCTGGATCTCTACCAACTATCTCACCCAACGTTACGATTTCATTAATAGACTCGTCATGGGATCAGCAACACCAGGCGCTCTTCAAATTGATCCCGTTAATTATGTTAAGACGAAATTTAGTCCGGCTATTGCCTCCAATGCACGAAACCTCATCATAGAACTTGCCAAATACCTGCTGCCTGTAAATGAAAACCTCACGTACACCACTGGGGCTGATGTAAATTCAGGACTTACGGCAGCACGTATGAATTATTTTTTAACTGCCTTTATCAAATCACCCCTACTAGATCCCGATCCTGAAACCGCCTGGACAAATCGATGGAACAACAACCTTGATCCAGACACGGTACAGAATCAATTGAAGAATTTATTCAATGCAATGATGCAATCGCCCGAATATCAACTTTACTAAACGTAGAAAATGAAAAGAAGGGATTTTATACAAAAACTATCAATGGCTGCTTTGCCGATCACGCTCGGTGGCATTCCAATGCGATTGATGGCCGATAATTCACTCACGCGGATGGCGAGCCAGAGTACGAATGATCGCGTCCTCGTGATCCTTCAGATGCACGGTGGAAATGATGGTTTGAATGCCGTTATTCCAATCACAGATTACGACCAGTATTATTTCAAAAGGCCTAACATTGGGATCCCTATTAAGAATAGCGTCCGAAAAATGATTAAGCTGGATTCAACACTACCTCCAGACGCACAAGTGGGTCTGCATCCAGATATGATTGGGATGAAAGACCTATACGACCGTGGACGTATGGCTATTGTGCAAGGTGTTTCCTATAAAAACAACAATGGTTCACACTTTCGTGGAAGAGATATCTCTTTTATGGGAGGTAGTTTTGATGATTACCTACCATCTGGTTGGGTGGGACGTTATTTGCAACAAGAATTTGCCCCTCAAAGTTACCCTGCTGATTTTCCAAATCCAGAAATGTTAGATCCGCTTGCCATTGAAATGGGTAGTGATGTTTCGCTTATTTTTCATCAATCCGGAAATATACCAACCTCTATATCTATTAATGATCCCGAAGGCTTTGCAGCATTAGTAAATGGGTTGGAGGGATTTAAAGATATCGGTGTGGATCCGCGTGGATACCCGCCTGCAGCTTTAATCAACTCACCCTATGGAAAGGAGATAGCTTGGATTTTAGGACTCGAGGAAAAATCAAAAGATTATGCGCAAAGACTTAATGAGGTATTTCAAAAATCGAAAGTATCAACGATCACCTATCCGGAGATATATCCTTTCAATGCCCCCACTGGCAGCTTGCTAAACGGTCTGACACCTCAACTTCAATTAGTTGCAAGACTGATGGACGGTGGAGCTAAGACGAAAGTGTACATGGTAAAAATTGGGGGATTTGATACGCATGCAGGTCAAGTAGAAAGTTATGATCCTACGATGGGTACGCATGCGGCACTGATGTATCACATCTCTTCAGCTATGCAAGCATTTCAGAATGACTTAAGAGCCAGAGGGCTCGAGGATCGTGTACTGACCGTTACCACATCTGAATTCGGACGTAGGATTGCATCCAATGGAAGCTATGGTACCGACCATGGCAACGGAAGCCCCATGTATATTTTTGGAAAGGGGGCACAGCCGGGTGTAGTGGGTAAAGTTCCGGATCTAACCAAAGACAATGTAGAAATGCAATATGATTACCGACAAGTGTATGCAAGTCTATTAAAAGATTGGATGTTGGTAAGTGAAACTAAAATTAACAATGACATCTTCTTCAAAAATTTCCTGACCGGCCCTAAAGAAGAGGGAACCGGTAATTATGAGAGTTTAACATTAGCAACACAAGTGATCTCTGGCGTCCAGGATAATTTTATTTCTGAACGATTTGAGTTAAAGGATTGTTTTCCAAATCCCGCTAAAGGAAGCACTACGATTGGTTACAGATTAAATAATACGAATCAAGTAAACCTCACCTTATTGGATAGCAACGGGCGTATAATTAAAGTCCTGGTAAATAGCCAACAAGAAGAAGGCGATCATGCAATAATGGTTGATCTTAGGGATATACCTGCCGGGGTTTACTTTTATACCTTCAAAACCGGATTTGTAGAAGAAACTAAAAAACTGATTGTTATATAATTTACATTATGAGAAAACTCTGTTTGCTATTCTTTGTTGTGTGTTTTGTTCAAAGTGCTATGGCGCAAGGAAAAAAACGAACGACATCATTCAATGGATCAAAAAATAAAGTCAATCCGAATCAATTCTTAGAACAACAATGGTGGTTAGGCTTAAAAGTAGGCGGAAACTTAGCCCAAGCAGATCCCATCAAAAGATATTCAATATTATCACCCACCAACTATTCATCTTCTTCTACCGATAAAAAATATGAAGCATTCAATAGTTTTGGGTTCCAAACGACTCTAGAGATCACGTACTATTACAAAGGTTTTTACTTTAGCACTCAGCCTACCTATCTCAGTTCTACTTTTACTTATTCAAACGAATTGAAATGGTATAATCCTTTAAATGCGAATGAGACACTTACTCAAACGTATAAGCAAAGTCAGAAAGTAGAATATATAGATTTTCCGCTTATCATAAAGTATGATATCACCGGAAGCAAACTCCGGCCTTATGTTCAAGTGGGCATATTCTATGCGTTGTTATTGAATGCCATTAAAACCGTTGAGGTCACAGGAGTTGATCAGGCTTCTGGCGGTACTAATGTGCTCCGTAGCGAACCGCTCATTGTTGGTGCCAATGATTTATTTACTAATTACTGGGGGCTAACGGGTGGTGTGGGTGTTGCCTACCAGCTAGGTAATGTTCGTCTCGTGTTGGAAGCCAACTACAGACAAAGCATGAGTAATATCGTCAATCCGGAAAAAAGATTTAGTAACGACCGTTTATCAGGTATTGGCGATGCCCAAGATGATCTGAATTTGAAGAACATCCTTATTTCCGCAGGTGTTCTATTCCCTATGCGTTACCTCAGTAATAGTTTCAAATCCAATGATCGCTAACCTTATGAATAAGCTCATTCCCATTACTATTCTAACGCTACTCTTCTCTTGTGCAAAAGATACTGACCCAGCTACTGACCAATCAGACTTCACACGTATTTATGATAACAATAGGTTTGACGCATCCTATTATCCTATCGATTTAAAACAGACTCAAGATGGTGGATTTTTAATTTTAGGAGGGCGAAAATTGGATAGTTCTCCCTTTAGTGGCACGTACCTTCTGAAAACGGATCAATATGGTGCGTTTGTTTCTGAGTTAGAAGTAGCCGAAAATATTGTTGCTCCGATTGGACCATTATCAGATATCAATAACAAATATTATTTCTTTAGCATGACGCCCGTAGGATTGCAAACACAGTTAAATGAGGTAGACCCAAATGGTACAATCACTAAAACTACTGTATTGGGTGGCTCCTACCCTACCGCAGCATACAATGATAACGGTAGCTTTCTGCTTTTACGTTATGATAACTTTAATAAGGAAAGTGTAATTGCTAAGGTAACTACCGCTGGAAGCGTAACTCAGTCAAAAGGCTTTACAATAGGAGCAGGCGATGGTGTGGAGGAGAAATTTATCAGCCACTTTATAAGAACGGGTCGGAAGCTTCCGTTTCAAGTTGGTAAGACACTAAGCGGTCAATTCTTTTTTAACGGATTCTATAATTATAACTTCTCATTAGTATTCACTGACTTAGCAGCATCTACCCCAACTGGTGTAGTAATCGGGCAGCAAGAGGATGGCGGCTTTAGTAGTATTCTTCCACTAGAAGGTAATCGGTATGCGACTTCGCGATTTAATTTTGGCGACAATTACTTGATCCCTAACACCACCATGATCAGTTCAGGCATTTCCTCGATTGTGGATTTAGAAGGTAATAACCTACCCGAACTTTCAGCCAATTCAACTGTAAAGATATTAACGGTGAATCTGAATGGCAGAGTCATTATAATATATGGTACTAATACCCGGAGTAATCAAATCGCGCTTTATGGATATGAGAAGACAAATGGAAAGTTTCTAGGAAGTCGTTACCTGGGTTACTCCAATCCGTTTGAAATTTCAGCCATGATTTCCACGCTGGATGGCGGACTCGCTGTTTCAGGAACGACTTACGTTGCCGGACGTTTCCCGCGTATATGCCTGTTTAAAATTTCTAAAAACGAACTTATTAAGTCATTTAAGTAATCATAAAACTGTAGAATTGAAAAAGCATTAGCTACATGGTATATACAGTTATCTTCAAACGTGTAAGCTTTTTTGTTTGACCAACCTCATTTTCTTATTTCGATCATTTTTTATTCCTTGCTTATGCAATCATAGTTATGATCGAAAAAAGAAAAAGCCTGAAGCCATACAACACCTTTGGGATTGATGTACAGGCAGCTCATTTCGCTACCATTGCCACCTCCGAGGATTTACAAGAACTATTTCAAACTGACATCTATAAGAATGAAAGTCATTTAATACTGGGTGGGGGAAGTAATATTCTGTTTACAAAAGACTTC
>JANPBK010000020.1:0-4945 GCA_031430395.1 Cyclobacteriaceae bacterium | reverse complement strand
GAAGGTTTTTGCTACCGGCCTCATCGCAACCGTCATTTCATTGGCTGTCCGCTTAGTATTGTTCCTGCTTGGCAGTACAAAGCTGCCAACGAATATACTTTTCATTGATCTCGTCTACCATATTAACCTTGGGCTGTTTATTAATTTTCTAATGGCCGCCTATACTTCTTGGAAACGGCTTATCCTATATCAGAAATCGAAATGGTTAATCAGAGCATGGCATGTTTTTGAACTCTTGCTGGCCTCTATTTTGGTCTATGACAGCATCCACATCGCTATTTCTGAAACCCTTACAACCATCGCACTTGTATTGGTAAGTATATTAGGGTTGATCTTGTCTGCTAATATGCGATGGGTAGCCTATCTCAACTTCAAACAAAAGTGGACGAGTTTACTTTTACTACTATTATCAATTTTCTATTTGGTCTATTTCCTCTATTCTGTCACAGTATGGTCCGACACGATTAGCCAGCAGTCTTCTGCCTTTCTTGATTTCCAAAGCCATATTTTTAACATTGCGTTGCTCGCGTTTGTCATCACTTATATCACCTTTTCGTTTCTAGTCGTGTTGTTCAATTTGCCCACTTCCTCTGTCTTTGAACAGAAACTCGAAGAGGTCGTTAACTTTCAGCGCATCAGTCAATCTATTCAAACGGAACAAAATGAAGAAAGTGTATACAATATATTGTTAGACAGCTCGGTAAGTGCGGTCTTCGCAGATGCGGCCTGGTTAGAGATCAAAGCAAATAACAGTGACCAAAAACTATTTACGTATCAGATTAAGGAAACTGAATCAAAAGACATTCGCGCTCACCTGGAAAAAAATAATATTAAAGGTGCCCTTGACCAAAGTAGTGATAAGACAAAAAATTTATCGAAGCATCTGAGCTCGTTAAAAAATTCTAGGTTCCGTTCACTAGTAGCTTTTCCCATCAAAGTAAAAGAAGAGACTATTGGTACACTGGCGCTGCTAAAAGAATTGCCGGAAGGGTTCAATAAGGAAATGACGCGTATTGTTTCTGCTTTTGCCAATCAGGCAGGTATCTCCATTGAAAATTTTCGATTAATGGAAGAGGCTTTTCAAAATGCTCGCTATAAAGAAGAGTTGAAAATCGCCAAAACTGTTCAACAAAGTCTCTTGCCTACCAAACTGGAAAAAGATAGTGACTTTGAAATATCCGCCTTTTCTGCATCTGCCGATGAGGTCGGTGGAGATTATTATGACACACTACGCATCAATGAATACGAAGTGGCATTGATCATTGCTGACGTTTCGGGTAAGGGCACCACTGCGGCTTTTCATATGTCGCAGATGAAAGGAATTTTTCATAGCCTGGCACAACAAGGTCCCACCCCAAAAGATTTTATGTCAAAGGCGAACAAGGCTCTCGTTTACTGTCTTGAGCGTGGATCATTTATATCGGCCACTTATTTTGTGATCAACTCACAAACCAAAAAAATTCATTATTCCCGCGCAGGGCATTGCCCGGTTCTCTATTATCGTGCCGCCACCAATCAGGCAGAATATTTAAAAGACAAAGGCACCGCTTTAGGGATGGTGCGTAGCAATGACTATTGTAATTTCATTGAAGATCAGGAAATTTTGTATGCACCCGGAGACGTCATGGTTCTCTATACCGATGGGATTACAGAAGCTAAAGATAACAAGGGCGAAGAATTTGGTAACGAAAGACTTGCGGCAGCGCTACAAGAATCCGTACAAAAAAGTTCCAAAGAAATTGAAGAAAGTGTCATGAAAAGATTGTATGAGTTTTCAGGCACAGAAGATATTAATGATGATTATACGTCTATGACAGTGAAGTTCAGGTAATCTCAAACATAAATAAATCTAAACCGTTACAATTATATGGTTCATATCAAAAGATTGCAAGAAGAGGGGATCGACATCCTTGCCATTATTGGTGAAATTGATGCCAGTTCCTCTATCGAACTGGACCTGGCAATCGCTAAAAGCGTTGGAGAAGGGTTTAAGAAAATTCTGGTTGATTGCAGTGCGTTAGAATACATCTCTTCGGCTGGCCTCGGTGTATTCATGTCGTACATTGAGGAACTCAGAGATAAAAATATTCGATTGGTTTTATTCGGTATGAAAGTAAGGGTGCTAAACACGTTCAGCATTTTAGGTCTTGCTGAACTATTGAATATTTGTATTACTAAACAGGAAGCTAAAAAATTAGCAGATGAGTTATCAGTATAACATCGGCTGTAGCCTAAGTAACCTTAAAGGCGTGCGTGAGTTCGTTCGCAACTCACTAAAAGGACATGGCGTGTCTGATCTTGAATTAGGTACGATTGTATTAGCATTAGATGAAATGTGTTCGAACCTGATGATACATGCACACCATTGCAATCCGGATCATCACATCGCAATGAAAATCCATATTCCTTCGGAGCATCAATTTATTTTTGAAATTATTGATGATGGATCAATGTTCGACATTAACCAATTTAATGAACCGGGGTTAGATAGCCTGGTGCATGAAAAAAGGAAAGGTGGACTTGGTATCCGGCTGGTAAAGTCAATCATGGATAAGGTTGAATACTTCAAGGAAGATGGAAAAAATGTATGTCGCTTGACAAAAAAAGTATGATGTAATTCCTTTGCTCAACGTTGGTCTACTTTGAGTTTTTCAACCTATTTTTGCAAACTTATTAACTCCCTGAATGCAGCGGCAATTATTAATTATCTTCTTTTTTTGCATAGGTCTGCCCGTTTCCAGCCAGCCGGAAAAAGGCAAGAAAGCATCAATACTATTTTCCGTCAATAAAGTGCCTACCTATTCCGATGAATTTATATATCTCTACAAAAAAAATCATCAAAAAAAATCCGAAGACTTCGCGGAAATGAAGATCAACGAATATCTTAACTTGTTCATCAATTTTAAATTGAAGGTTGCTGAGGCACGCGCCTTGGGCATGGACACGACAGAAAAATTCAATAAAGAATATAAGACCTATCGCGAAGATTTAAAAAAACCATATCGCGCAGAACCGAACGCACTTGATAAATTAACACAAGAGGCATATCAACACCTGACACAAGAGATCAAAGCCGCTCATATTCTTGTAAATCTCAAGCCGGATGCCTTTCCATCAGACACGCTTGCAGCTTATAACAAGCTAGCAGACATCCGAAAGAGAATCCAAGCAGGCGAAGACTTTGAAAAATTAGCCCGAGAGCTTTCTGAAGACCCATCGGCTAAATATAATGGTGGTGATTTAGGCTATTTTACCGCCATGCAAATGGTCTACCCTTTTGAAGAGGCCGCTTATAAAACAAATAAGGGTGAAATTTCAGAAATCGTTCGAACCCAATTTGGGTATCACTTAATTAAAGTAATCGATAAAAAACCAGCTAGTGGTGAAGTAGAAGTCTCGCATATATTATTGCGCACGGGGACAGCCAACGATTCAAAAATAAAGAATAAAGCATTTGAGATTTTTGATCAAATCAAAGGCGGCCAATCTTGGAACGAGCTTTGCAAAGAAAATTCTGAAGATAGTAACACAAAAGATATCGGGGGACGGCTTCGCGCTTTTGGGCTGCGCGCGCTAGCATCCGTACCAGAGTTTGAAAGCACCGCCTTCTCATTACAAAAAGCCGGTGATCTCTCTGATCCTTTTCAATCTTCTATTGGCTGGCATATTATTCGATTGGAGAAAAAAATACCCCTTCCTTCTTACGCAGAAATTGAAGCTTCTTTGAAAAAGAAAGTAGCCAGAGATGAGCGGTTGCAAATTTCGCAACAAGCCATGACTGCTAAACGAAGAAAGGATTTTGAATTCATCGAATCGGAAGAAATCAAAAAAGCGCTGTTTGATTTGGCTGATTCAAGCTTGACAAAAGGGAAATGGAAATATTCGGGAAGCTCAGAATTACTTTCAAAAAAACTATTCTCTATTCAACGGAAAGATGTTTTGGTTGGTGATTTCGTGGCCACGCTTAAGCGAAACCAACTCACATCGGAAAAGGTGCCGGTTGCTTATATGGCACAACTTTACAACTATTTTGTGGAGGAAACCATCGCTACCGTAGAGGAGGATAAACTGAAAGCTGAAAAACCGGAGTTTAAAAATCTATTGACTGAATATCGGGAGGGTATCCTGTTCTTTGAAATTATGGAAAAAGAAATCTGGAATAAAGCCTCTGAAGATACGTTGGGGCAACGAGTCTATTACAAAAATCATATAGACAGGTATAAAGCAGGTGATCGTGTAGCCGCTCGCATTTTCTCGACTCCAGATATAAACTTGGTGGCGGATATTAAAAAGAAAATTGCGGATGGTGACACTTTACGAGAAGCAGACATTAAACGGTTTAAATCCGTACAACCTTTTCGAAATTATGAAAAAGGTGAAAGTAAAATAGTTGATAAAGCCACGTGGGCCTCCGGTCTCTACGAGGTCGAGCAAGACAAGAATTACTACCTTGTGGAAATTGCTCATTTAGTAGCACCTGGAACTAAGAGTTTTGACGAGTCACGAGCCGCCATCATTTCAGACTATCAAAATGAACTAGAAAAAGAATGGCTATCCACCATTAGAAAGAAATATCCTGTCAAAATAGATAAGAAAGGCAAAAAATTCGTTTTATCAGAGCTGATAAATAAATGATAAATACCCATTCCGTCCGACTAAGACAACATGTATTGGTAATGCTTACCTCATTGCTCGTGTTCGTTTCATCATGCGATCTCATTCGAATGAAAAATGGGAATAGCAATTCAAATGATTTACGAAAACCCTTGGCACGTGTAAATCAGGCTTACTTATATTTAGATGATCTTAATGGTATAGTACCGACAGATGCTTCAAAAGAAGATAGCGCAGCACGAATTTCATCTTACGTAAATAGCTGGATACGTAAACAACTACTTCTCAATGAAGCTGCTAAAAACATTGATATCAATGAAGCTGAAGTAGA
>JANPBK010000019.1:0-35743 GCA_031430395.1 Cyclobacteriaceae bacterium | reverse complement strand
CATAAAATTCTAGGGATTTAAATCCCCTAGAATTTTCTGGATTATGGCAGTTTGAAGCCTCGGCCCCCATTGTCCTACTACTTTTGAAGATGCTAAGGATGCCAATTTGCCTGCTTCTGCAAAACTATGACCATGTGTGATGGCGTACATGAAGGCACCTGCAAACATATCACCTGCTCCATTAGAGTCGACTGCTAAGACTTGATAGGGTTCAATTTGAATAAAGGTATCTCCATCAAAAACGAGCGCCCCGTTTTTACCCAAGGTCATCACAAATCGTTTGGCTACATCTTTCAGTTTTTCACGTGCCTGCAGAATGTCATCCGTCCCCGTAAAAATCATTGCTTCTTCTTCGTTACAAAAAAGTAGATCCACACTGGCCCCTACAATTTCTTCCATTTGCTTCGAGAAATATTTCACCATGCTCGGGTCAGAGAAGGTAAGTGCCGTAGAAACTTTATGATGCTCTGCCAACCTTTTGGTTTCTTTCATCGCTTCCAAGCCCTTTGGACTCGCCACCAAGTAGCCTTCCATATAAACATAAGTGGAATTTTTGATGGCCGATTCATCCAGGTGTTCAGGTGAAAAAAATGAATTGACACCTAAAAATGTATTCATGGTGCGTTCTGCATCCGGACTGGTCATCACTAAGCAGCGGCCAGAATGGTCTATGGGGAGTTGATCGTAGACTAAATTGGTCTCGACTCCATTATTTTGTAGATCCTCTAAAAAGAATTTTCCCAGTTCATCTTTTGCTACTAAACAGGAATAAAAGCTGCTTCCGCCAAATTGACTGACAGCCGTTACCGTATTACCCGCTGAGCCTCCACCCGTGATTTTGCTTTTGTCCATCTCTATGGCTTTCATAAGATGTTGTTGACGTTTTTCATCAACCAGCGTCATAACTCCCTTTTCTACTTCATTCTTTTCAAAGAAGTCATACTCGACTTCTGTCACAATATCAACGATCGCATTACCGATAGCGTAAACATCGTATTTTGTGGATCGTTGTGGGTTATTCGTTATTGGCATAAGAGTGTAAATACAGTTGCAAGAATACAGAATTTAGCATGTAGTTATAGAGTTTGCCGGATGGAATCTATCAAAATACAATGCTTACTTTTTTTCAGGCGGTATACTTAAGGTTAGCTTATATTTTGCAGCTCTGTTAGGATAGTCTGTAATAAACCCATCCACCCCCATTCCTTTCAAGACGAGCATATCCTTTTCTTCGTTTACTGTCCAAGGAATGACTCGCAGTTTAGATTTTAGCTTACTTTCTTTTTGTTGAGCTGTCAACCCAAAATTCTTACTATGCAGGTATTTTACTCGCTCGTTCGTCAGTAGTTTAAAGTCCGGACTGTAAACGGAGGGGATAAACCCCAACTCCGTTAAATTATCATCAATTGATTTATTATTTTCCACTAATGCCGCCAATCGAATCTCCGGATACTTTTCATGCCAATATTTTAAAACCCTAAAATCGAAAGATTGAATCACGATTCTATCTAAGGGTAGATATTGATCTATTAATAGATATACTAAATCTGAAAATGCGGCTGGACTCGGGTGAAAAACATTATCCGTTTTAGGTTCGCTCTTAATCTCTATATTATAATCTACTTCATATTTAGTAAAGTTCTTGATATGATTTTCAATTGCAACAATAACATCGCTGAGTAAGGGCTTATAAAGTTTCGATTTAATTTGATCAGGGAAACGATCATGAGGTTTTGATCCACAATCCCATTTCTTTACTTCCTCATAGTTCATTTGGTAAATGTTGTACATCATTTCATCCTTTTTCGAAAAAGGGCTTCCATCCGGCTTCAAACAATATTCAGCTGACATCCAGGGTTCGTGTGATACAATGAGATGATTGTCTTTGCTGACTGCCAAGTCAAGCTCCACTGTTGCTACTCCATTATCTAATCCTGTTAAAAAAGCAGGAATGGTGTTTTCGGGTTGTAGTCCTCGCGCCCCTCGGTGACCTTGTACGTCAAATGTTGGCAAATACGTTTGACTATTCGCGATAAAAGGAAGAAAAAAAATTGCTATTTGAAAGAAATACATGGACAAAGATATGTAGAGAAAGCATAAAGTTGAAAATGCAAAGCTGAAAGTCTAAAGTCGAATAGTTTTAACCTTTCAGCTAAACCCTTTCAACTTTTCTAGTTGTTAATAATCATCTGCATTCCGCCCCTGCGGCCTCCTCGGCCTCCGCCCATCGGATTCAATTGCTTATTAAGCGCATAGGTAAAACTCACCATAAAATACCGACCCAGATTATTAGATGTTGTTTGTTGCAGATAGTTGGCTGTGGCGGTTTGGTTCACACTTAAACTTTGATCGAGTAAATTATTGACTCCGATTTTCAGCTCACCCACATTGTTCTGCAGCAAAAAGCGGGATAATCCTATATTTAATACAGGAATGTTCTGACTGAAGTTCGTTGTCTCACTATGGTAAGAGTAGTAGTTGTAAGAACTGTTTAACTGGTAGTTTTTCAGAAATGTGAGATTGACTTCAGCCGTATACGTTTGATTGACAAAGGCCTGATTTTGTTGTTGATTAAAGTCGTACACGGTTTGTTGCCGACTTAGGTTGGCACTTAGGTCAACAATCAAAATTTCTTTGAAGGAGTAATTGTAACGGAATGTGCCACCTATCGTCTGCTGTTTAGTGCGATTCTCCAAGTCGTTCAATAAATTAATGCCGTTTGTAATTGAAAAGGTAGGCCCAATGTTAAATCGACTGTTGAGCTTTTTTATAGGAACGCCAAGATTAAGATTGCCGTTTATGCGAAGGTTATCGCGTACGTTCACAGGCTTGGATGTACGCACAAAGTTTGTAGGGTCAACGGTCTGGGAGTTCGCAATTGCGTTGGTGGTATAGACGGCTGTTATGAACGCAAAGAAATTGATAAACTTACTTGGGTTGAATGTAGTAAAGTTGGCTGAGAGATTGTGTGCGTATCCGGGCCTCAATTCGGGATTACCAACAGAAATATTCAGTGGATCAGTATTGATAACGGTTGGCTGTAGCTGCTGAATGCCCGGTTCTTGCATAGAAGTTTCATAGTCAAAGCGTAGGTGTTTGAAGTCACTGAAATCGTAATTGAATCGCGCAACGGGAAGAATGTTTTCAAAACTGCGTTCAATCTTTGCGTTTTGCGTGATCAGATCACCTTTCAGTTGTGTGTTTTGGTAGCCAACACCAACAGCAAAATTGTATTTCTGACGATTCATTCTGAAATTAACTCCAGGCCGGCTATAGATGTAGTTGCTATTGTAGGTGTTGCTCAGAAACATGTTGATGTTACTCGCACCACCCTTTTCATCGTACACTATTCGCTCGACTTGATTTTGGTTGGTTCGGTAAGAATAATTGCCTTCCAGGTATTTTCTTCCTCCCAAAGGTTCGGTATAGGTTATGGTGCCGCCATAGGATTGCGTGTTATTGTTTTGAGTGTTCCGTTGTATGAGTTCTTCAAGCCTCGGGTTGTTGCCAAAGAACTGATTCGTTGAGTTAAGATTGCCCTTACCATCCGTTTCTAAGATGCCCAGTGTGAGGTTTGTGGAAAGTGTGCGTCCTTTTTTTGCAAAGCGATGCCGAAATAGTACGCTTGAGTTTAAATTGAATGCTGTCTGATCGTTAAGATTGGATCGTTTGCTTTCATTTTGAAGCGTGTTATCGTTGGAACGTGTTTCGCTGTCAGTAGACGATCGCTGGCTTGACTCGGAATAGGTGATGTTGTTGGTGAATTTTATTGAATTGGCTGAATCGATTTTTTGATCCAATGTCAAGTTCACACGATGATTGTCATTCAGATTTGACTGAATGCTATTTTCATTAAAATTGTAGGAAGGTTGGTTGGGAAGATAATTAACCCGATCTGTCAGCTGTCGAATATCTTGATCCAATCGATTATAAAAATAGCTGGAAGTCAATTGTGCTTTTTTAGTCAGGTCGCGATTAAAGTTGACACCACCAGCGTAATTGGTCATAATCCCATTTTGTCTTCCGCCAAAATTCAGCGGCACTCCGTTCGTGTTGTCTCCATCCAATTGAATGCTTACTCTTCCACCGCCACCACCGCCCGCCATTTGTTGTGACCCCCCCGTAAAATTCAAGAAATCAGAAAAAGAAAATCCCTGTTCGTTAACGTTATTTCCCATTCCCAAAAATGAAAGTTGTTTTCCCTTACCAAAGCGGTTAATGTTGGCTTTTGCCTGAAAGCGGTCATTCGTTCCTGCTCCAGCCATCATATTACCAAACGCACCGTTGCGTTTCTCTTCTTTCAATTCTAAATTAATCGTTTTCTCTTTTTGACCATCATCAATACCTGTAAAAACTGCCTGGTCTGATTTCTTATCAAATACCTGTACTTTTTCAACAGCATCAGCCGGGAGATTTCGAGTGGCAAGTTTTGGATCTCGGCCAAAGAATTCGCGACCGTCTACGGTCACTCTTTGCACTTGCTCGCCTTGTGCTCGAACAGTTCCGTCTGTTTCTACCTCTACACCTGGAAGTTTTTTTAATAAATCTTCAACGTTAGCATTTGCTTTTACTTTGAACGAACCTGCATTGAATTCAATCGTATCTCTTTTTACAGTGACAGGTGCTTTCTCGCCTTTGATAACTAATTCTTCAAGCTGCCTGTCTTGAGGAATCATCTTAATCGATCCAACATTGATATCTCCACCGGCACCACCAGCATTAATCCGTTTTTGGTATGTTGCATACCCCACGAATGTGACTTTTAGAAAGTAGTCTCCAACCCCAACATTCTTAATTTCGAATAGACCACTCTTGTCGCTCACTCCAAAATTGACAAGGGTAGAATCCTTTTGGCTCAACAACATAACGGTTGAACTGGGAAGTGCACTTTTAGTCGAGTCTGTTACTTGTCCTTTGATCGAGAATTTTTGTGCAATGCTGAGCTGAACGATCGATAAAAAAACTATGACGGTATAAATCCTTTTCATTTTCGAATGGGCGTTAAAAAAATTCTAAGTTCTGATGTTCCGTATTCAACTTAATATCATTCATCTTTAGACTTTCAGTTTTTTACTTTGAACTTAGTTCCTAATAATCATTCCTCCATTTGCGCCCATCTTCTTCATTTGTTCCTCGCGCATTTTGATAAATTCTGCACGACTTATTTTTTCTCCTCCCTTAGGTTCTTTCAAATCATTCTTTTTCAGTTCTTTGAATTCAACATTTTTTGCGACTAGCACACGCTCTCCATTATTAATGTCGACAGCCAGCACGCCCCCCGGCAGCGTATTGAATCGTTCTGGACCTAGAAAGGGACGAAGTTTTGGAGCATACCACGCTGTTATCTCCTGAATTCTTTTTGGGTTACTGTCATCTGTGTAATAAGCCTGTTGACAATCGTAGCCAGCAATGGTTTTTGTCTCCGTACCAAATTTCCATGCAGCCACTTTTGCAGAGTCTTCGATCAAATAGGTCTTACCAAAGAACTCTTCTTTAAAAATTCTTCTGTTGGCGGCTTGATTGAGGTAGATTTCTACATTGGGCTGACGAAAGCGCATGATTACACCACCGCCTTGCTCTTCTTCCTCCTCGTCTTCAATGATCGGCTTGAATAAGGATTCATTTTCATTGAAGAAGAGCTGCTGCTTACTGGTTCTGAATTCCGGGATCATTGCCTTCATGCCTTCTCGACCGGGAGGAAGCGTTTTATGTAGGTTGACTTTTACTTCGTATTCGATCAAGCCAGTAGTAGATTGAGCAAATACGATGTTGATGGCTGCAAGAGACACGAGTATGCCAAGCAGGAGTAGGAGTTTTTTCATAAGAGTAATGTCTTTCATTTTTGTTTGTGCTGTAAACGTACGGCTAAAGAGTACGGCTATAGGTTAATAGTTCTGAAAGGAATGTTAATTAAGGTTAATGAACACCAACCGATATCCTAAAGAATGTACTTTTGTGGAGATGAAGGCTAAAAATTCTTTAATCATTCCATTAATTACTACTAGCATTTTACTTTTGCTGGTGTTGCAAGCCTTTTGGCTTACCTCTTCCTATGAAAAGGCTTATCAGGATTTAAGGAAGCAAACAAATAACCTTTTTGAAACTACCATCATAGCATTAAGAGATTCTATGCTTGTTCAAAATTTTGAGCGAATTCCGATGGATAGCCTCACTAGAGGCAAAGCACTCTATTTTAATCGTAAGATTGATTCAAGCATTTCATTACAACGAAAACCGAAATCAAACCTTCATAGAAATAATTCGCAGATTCAAATCTATATCTCATCCTCTAGTCAAAAAGATTCTTTACATCGCTTTCTTCGCCCCATTACTTCTCAAATACAAAAAGGAAATATAGAAGATGGAAATTTCATTCTTCGATTAGGTCCGGATTCTTTATCTATGGACACCATTTCTTACAGTTTTCAAAAAGTGCTCGATAAGGAGGCCTTACCATTCACTTTTAAAATTGAAAAAGATTCGTTTATCCCAACACCGATACAAGTAAGTGGTCGAAGTAATCTCTATAGACGCCCATTTGATTTACAAGAAAGAAAAAGAGAGTCCTTTCACGTGTTTTCTAATTCTATTCATTCACAATGGGTTCACTTTAATCCTATTTATAAATACGCTATCGTTCTTTCAGATTTTCGTATGTATCTTTTAAAGGACATTACACCACAATTGTTCTTCTCCATTTTTTTAACCTGTTTGACGATCGGTGCTTTTCTAGTTCTATATAATAGCATTCGTTCACAACAACGATTGGCCGAATTGAAAAATGATTTCATTAGTAACATGACCCATGAACTAAAAACCCCTATTACTACTGTTGGCGTTGCGATTGAAGCTTTACGGAATTTTAAGGGCATGGAGAATCGAGAATTATCCAATGAGTATTTAGAAATCGCGCAGAATGAACTCAACAGGCTTTCTCTACTCACCGATAAAATCCTAAAAACCGCTCTCTTTGAAAACAAAGGTGTAGATTTTCAACCCGAACCTGTCCAACTCGATCAGGTTGTTGAACAAGTTATGGCATCCATGAAACTGGTTCTTGAAAAGAAAAGTGGCATGATCAAATGGGAGAAAACAGGAAGTGATTTTGAGTTACAAGGAAGTTTGGTTCATTTGACAAATGTTGTTTACAATTTATTGGACAATGCACTTAAATACAGTAGTGATAACCCAGTAATAAAAATTAGCCTTACCGAGATGGGAAGGGAAATTAAACTTGTGGTAGAAGATAATGGGATTGGAATTTCTTCAGAATATAAACATAGAATATTTGAAAAGTTCTTTCGAGTTCCAGCTGGCGATATTCACACTAACAAGGGTTATGGGCTCGGGCTTAGCTACGTGGAGAGTGTAGTGAAGGCACACAAAGCAACGATAGAACTGGAGAGTGAAATTGGAAAGGGGAGCACATTTATTATTAAGTTTAAAAAGTAGTCGGCAAGTCAGTAAAGTCCGAAAGCTTTCTGACTTGAGGACTGCCAGGTTTTACTCGCTACTAATGACAAAAATAAAAATACTTTACGTTGAAGACGAGCCGTTTTTGGGAAAGATCGTAAAAGAGAGTTTAGAGAGTCGTCAGTTTGAAGTAAACATGGTAACAGATGGTAAAGTAGTGATGGCTGCATTTGCCAATTCAAAACCAGATATCGCTGTGTTAGATATTATGTTGCCTCATAAAGATGGGTATACGCTCGCGAAGGAAATCAGGCAAATCAATCCAACTATTCCCATCATTTTTGTAACTGCCAAAACGCAAACAGATGATTTGATCAAAGGCTTTGAAGTTGGAGGAAATGATTATTTACGAAAGCCATTTAGTATGGAAGAGCTTATTGTTCGTATTAATAATCTGCTCCAACTCACTCAAAAACAAACGAAGGCTCCGAAAGAAAATATTATCATTGGTAAGTTCGAATTTGCGCCTCAGCGCTATGAGCTTCGCAAGGATGGAAACATTCGCAAGCTTTCCCATCGAGAAGCCATGTTGCTGCAGATACTCGCTGAAAATCAGAACAACAACATTGATCGCAAAACCATTTTGATGCGCGTGTGGGGAGATGATTCCTTTTTTAATTCAAGGAACTTAGATGTTTACATCACTAAGCTCCGTGAATTCCTTCGAGAAGATTCAGCCATTGAGATCCTTACCATCAAAGGAATTGGCTATCGATTTGTGGTTGGATAGCTAATTAAAGCGTATATCCGAATCAACCACTTGAAAATCAAACCTTCCTGATTCAATCTTTATTGTATCAGATTTAAATTCAAAATAAAATACTCCCGAAACAATAAGTGGATTATACTTCTCACCATTTGATCGGGTATAAATAAGATTTTTTATCTCTTTTACATTTTTGATTAAAAATTGTCCTACTCCATCGTAGTATGCGTCTTTATTAGTTTTTAATGTCTGAAAATAGTCGCTGCAGATTGCCTGATTTTGAGTGCCATCTAAAACATAGGCTTGCCCCGTCAAATTTTTGATTTCATTAATTGAATTCAACTGCAACCCCTTTATAGAAATTAGAAAATTTAAAGGAAGATTCTTTTTGGGACCTTCATTGTATTTTCCACCCAGAGTAATGGTTACTGAATCTCCTTTTACGAAATTAGTAAAGTAAAAAACACTCGATGTTGGCCCATCATAATTTACGGCATAATTAGTTTTCCAAGCGACACTATTAACTAAAGCACCTCCAACCTGATTACCATCTTCAGTGTATTTTGGAAGGTTAGGATTGTCAATGTCTGGAATAAAATTTTCAGTTAGGCAGCCAGATAAGGATAATGCGCCAGCTAGTAAAAATAAACCTAGGAAGTTAATAACTGTTTTCATTCCCGATACCAAATCGAATCTAAATCTACTCATTTTATTTAATTTTCTCTTGACTAACTATTACGATATTGTTATCTAAAACTTTCTAGATTTGTTTTACCTAACGAATCACTCATGACGAATTGGAAAATCAAACTCTCTCTCTTTCTCAATTACTTTGTCTTTGCAATTCTTCTTAATAGCGTGGGTACTGTGATCCTGCAAGTGCAGAGCAACTATGGTGTTTCTGAATCATCTGCAAGTATCTTGGAGGCCTTCAAAGATTTAAGTATTGCCGCTGTTTCGTTTTTAGTAGCTTCCTATATCACGCGCATCGGCTACAAAAATTCGATGTTGATCGCGCTTGGTTTGGTTGGAGCAGCTTGTTTAGTCATGCCTTCACTCAGCAGTTTTGCGATGACTAAGATATTATTTGCCGCAACAGGCACTTCTTTCGCATTAATCAAGGTATCCGTGTATGCCACTATTGGCATTATTACCAACGGCAAAAAGGAACATGCCAGCTTCATGAACTTTATCGAATCCTTTTTCATGATCGGAATCTTAACAGGCTATTTTATTTTCAGCGGCTTTGTAGATGATCAGAATTTACAATCTACCGAATGGCTTACTGTCTATTATCTTCTTACCGGCATCGTGCTGGTTGCCTTTATTCTTCTACTCGCCTCTCCATTGGATGAATCTTCCGTGAAGAGTATTGAGGCAAAACCATTTTTAGAAGATTTTGGAGACATGATCAAGCTAGCAATTACTCCATTGGTGTTAGTATTTATCATGAGTGCCTTTACCTATGTCTTGATTGAACAAAGCATTATGAGTTGGCTGCCAACATTTAATAGTAAAGTATTAAGTTTGCCAACTACTCTAAGCATTCAGATGGCAAGCATACTTGCCGCATCAACAGCACTGGGGAGATTTAGTGCTGGCTTCGCATTGCAAAAAATTCATTGGTTTAGAGTGTTAATTGTTTGCCTATTTTCTGCAGCTGTTTTAGTGGTAGTCGCAATTCCACTTGCTCAGAACACAAGTGGGCAACCGGTCACCGGTTGGGGCAATGCTCCTTTGGGCGCTTTTGTCTTTCCGTTGATCGGATTATTACTTGCTCCCATTTATCCAGCCATCAATTCTGTTATCCTAAGTACCTTACCCGCCCGCCAACATGGCCCTATGTCCGGATTGATAGTTATTTTCTCTGCCCTAGGAGGCACGACTGGCTCCATCATCACCGGAAACATATTTGAAGCTTATGGAGGACAGACCGCGTTTTACTTTTCGTTGGTCCCGATTGGAATATTAATTGTTTGTTTATTCTTCTTTAACAAAATTCAGAAAAAGTCAGAAGCAAAAATTGAGTTTGTGTCAAAAGTCGGACATTAATTAAAAGGCAAATACTCTATGGAAATCTTTCAGCTAGGCCTACTTTTTGAAGAAGTACAGATGAATAATCTATTGGGAGATGGGAAAGCGTTTCCAGATTGTATTCCCAAACGTCCACTCGAAGAAATCAATAACGATTATCAACTTAAAAAGAAATCTCCTGATTTTAATCTTAACCTATTTGTTGAAAATAATTTCGAATTGCCGAAGGCCTACTCTACAGACTACAAAAGTGATCCAACCAAATCCGCTGAACAACATATTAAAGCATTGTGGAATGTGCTTACAAGAAAACCTGATGAAGAAGGTGGATCTCTAATCTCTTTACCTCAACCTTATATCGTGCCTGGTGGTCGCTTTCGTGAAATCTATTATTGGGATAGCTATTTTACAATGCTGGGGTTACAGGCTTCTGGCAGAATTGATATGATCCAGCACATGGTTGACAATTTTTCTTATCTCATTGAAAAGATTGGCTACATCCCCAATGGTAACCGTACTTATTTTTTAGGCCGTTCACAACCTCCTTTCTTTTCATTGATGATCCAATTGCTAAGTGAAGAAAAGCAAAAAAAAGTTTTAGTGGATGACGAACTTGATCCATTAGCAAAGTATCTCCCTTCCTTAGCAAAAGAATATGATTTTTGGATGAGGGGTTCTAGTGAACTTACTGCGAATTACAATGCCAAGCATCGAGTGGTTCGTATGCAAGACGGTTCTATTCTCAATCGGTATTGGGATGAATTTGATACACCAAGACCAGAGGCTTACAAAGAAGACATTGAGCTATCACACCAATCCAATCAACAATCGATTGTTCTGTTTCGACATTTGAGAGCTGCGGCTGAATCAGGTTGGGATTTTAGCAGTAGGTGGTGTAAGGATATAAATTCGTTTGGTAGCATTCACACTACAGAAATAATTCCAGTAGATCTTAACTGTCTGCTTTATCATTTAGAAAAGACTTTATCTGAGGCGTATTTACTTTCAGGCAATGGATCAAAATCTACTCATTATCTAAACCTTGCCAATCAGAGAAAAGCCGCTATCAAAAAATATTGTTGGAGTGAAGAACAAAAATTCTTTTTCGATTATGATTTTGTAGAGCAAAAGCTAAAGGTGCACTTAACACTTGCAGCAACATTTCCATTATTTTTTGAAATCGCTTCACCGGATCAAGCAATTAACGTAGAAAAAATCCTTCGCGAGCGATTTCTTAAACCTGGTGGCATGACTACTACGCTCTACAATAGTGGCCAACAATGGGATGCACCCAATGGATGGGCGCCACTGCAGTGGATTGCTTACAAAGGATTACTCAACTATGGATTCGATAAATCAGCCCTCTCGCTAAAGACAAATTGGACGATCATTAACCGAAAAGTTTACAACAAGACTGGAAAGATGACCGAGAAATATGATGTATGGAGTGACCATGGAGAGGCGAGCGGTGGCGAGTATCCAAACCAGGATGGATTTGGTTGGACCAATGGAGTTTATTTGGCAATGAATTCCCCAGATTGAACTTTGTTTGATAAGAGGCCGTAACCAAACAATGACCTCTAGTGACGAATAAACATTTTTTGTCTGCCCGCCTTTCCTATATCAAGAAAGTACATACCAGCGGCCAAGTGGCCGACCGATACTGAAGCACTTGCAGGATTTTGTTGGACGTGCAAGTAGCATACTCGGCCAAGCAGATCGCTTATCACAACCTCAGCGATTTCGAGCTTGTCAAAATAAATCCAATCGTTGGCCGGATTAGGGTACGGGCTTATCGCAAGTAAATCTTCCGTGCCCAACACGACTGAAAATTTCGCCACATAAGTCGTGTTTGCCGCGGGAGTAGCAAAAGTTTGTTCTGCAGCGCCTACGTTTGACCAGGAGTCGAATTGATATTGGATGTTATTTACTGCTTGTGGGTTTACAATGCCAATCGTGCGAAGGATGCCTTGCACACTTACTACCGATATTGGCGAAGTCAACGGTTGCCCATCCAGAGTTAACTGTAAACCAGGAGGAATCGTTTCTAATGTAATCGTAGACTTTCGTGGAAACACATCCACCGAATCTTTCCCTTCCAATCCTTGCGAATCTATTACCGTTAAAATAATCCGATACCAAACATTAGCCGATGTTTCACCTTGGTTGGGAATATCAAAAGAAGATTGCTTGACGCCAACAATGGCGGGCTGATCATGTTTATGTGTATCGTGATGAAAATTGATTTGCCAGCTAAAAGCACTAGAGGGTAAATCTCCTTGCTCGGGATCAGTTCCTGAACCAGAAAAAGAAATAGAGGTGCCTGCCGTGTACAGCGTATTTTTTGCTGGCGATGAAATTAATGCAACAGGTTTTTGATTGGGGAGTGTAACGGTAAGCGAAGCCACTGAACTGGCTGTGCTGCCTGCACTGTTGGAAACGATGACTCGATAATTTCCCGTGTCAGCAAGCTGAGCGCTCGCGATTGAAAATGTCGGTTGATTGGCACCGGGAATATCCATACTCTCTTTCTGCCATTGATAATTCAGCGGAGCCGTGCCCGAGGCGGTTACGGAAAAGGAAGCCGATTGGCCTACACTCACAGTAGATGGAGTTGGATGTTGCGTAATGGTGGGGGCAATAGAAGGGGGTGTATAACGAATGCGGTACAAACGCTGTACCCCACTAGCTCGGCTTAAGTAATACAAATTCCCATCAGCCCCTGTGGAAATACTCAACGATGAACCTCCGACATTCGAACCAAACAAGGTAGCCGAAGGTGCTGATTGCGTGGGGTCGATGTAATAAATCCAATTGCTGCAGTAGTCTTGAAAGAAAAATCTACTAACATACGTGGATGGGTAATTGGTAGTGGCTGGATTAAAAAAAGAACCACCTGTTATTGCACAGCCAGTGGGTGTGCCTATAGTATGATTGTAGGCGTAGACTGGTGTTGTGAAAGATGGGTTAGTCGTGGGCCCTTCGGTAGTAGGCCATCCAAAATTTTGGCCACCAACCGAGGCGTCATTGATTTCCTCCCAGGCATTCTGACCGACATCGTTAACAAATATTTTTCCCGTTACAGGTTGGATTGAAAAAGTATAAGGGTTACGAAGACCATACGCCCAAATTCTTTTTCGTTGTTCGGAAGCCGTAGGACTGAAAAAAGGATTATCACTGGGCGCGCTTCCATCTTTGTTGATGCGCAAAATTTTTCCGTGGTAGATATCCAGATTCTGAGGAAAACTAGTGTTCGCATTATCGCCTACTGCCACATACAGTTTCCCATCCAAGCCAAAGGCTAGTGCACCACCATTGTGGTTAGTAGCTGTACTTAAGTTATCCAACTCCAGAAGAATCTGTTCGCTTCCAGGCAATACTACATCGCCATTGGCAGTAAACCGACTGATACGATTTTTCAATGGAGCGGTATTGATGGTATAGTACAGATAAATATAATTATTAGTCGCGAAATCTGGATCGAGTGCAATTCCAATCAAGCCCCTTTCACCGCTGAAATTAACAGTCAGTGTAACAAAGGGAATAGGCAACAACGTGTTGTTCTTGATTACCAGTAGCGCGCCTGACTGTTGTGCAACAAAAATTCTCCCATCTGACGCAAAGGCCATCACCGTGGGGTTGGCCAACGTACCTCCCACTTGCTCGCGGATAAAATTAGACGGAAAGCTTTGTGACCAACTTTCCAACGTCAAACTTAGACAGCAAAGAATCAAAGAGAATCTCATAGAAATCTTTTATTCTTCAAGATACTGATTTGTAAACACGATCGGTGGAGAAACCAGATTAGCGGCCATTTTTGGGAGATCAAATGTCTTTTCACACCCATCATTCCAACACAAACACCCGAGCATCCGGCAAATGGAGGTTGAAAAAGCCCAGGCCACCTTGCACATTGCTTTTAAAATTAAGTGGCTCAGAGGCAAAAGCACTAAAGTTATAGCGCTTGTCATTTCGAAGTTTTAAAAATCCATAATACTCCTGGCTGATATTCGAAAGAAAAACCGCCACGGTATCGCCTTTGGAAAATTTTCGAAATAATACTTTAAATTCCTCTTCAATAATTTTTCCTTCATGAATACTATCACGAACTAATCGAGTGTACACACGAGGATTTAAATAAGAATTGATATCATTCTTTGTAGAATATTTTTGCACGTTAATCATATACCAATTAGGGCCTGTTGGGTCTTGCAAACTATAATCTACTAAAGCTGCAGAATCATAGATCGATGTGTACAACCTGGCTTCCACAGTACGAAATGGCACTTGCGGTTTTAGCTGCGTTACAGCTGTGACTTCCCCTAACTCTTTTGTTTTTACGATGAGTGAATAATCCTGATTGGGCTGCAGGTTAAAATTAATATTTCCATAGAGACCATTACCCAAAAAAGCCAAAGTATCATTACTGCCATCATGTGCTAAAATAACCATTGCCTCATTCAATGCGATTTGACTAATCAAAACTTGGGGATCTGACCCACGCCCTGCATCTAGTGCTCCAATACTTTTTGTGATCAAGACGACCAAAGCACCACTCGGTACTATCTGGGATGAAACTACAATTTTTGGTTTTAGTTGAGCAATGTCATCAATAGGTAATGGACTCGGTATACAACTTGCAACCAACATGACCACCATCAGTAAGAATAATTCAATCATTCTTTTCATTCCTTCAAAACTTAAATCCGTAACTCACAAAAGGTAACAATCCAAAAAGCCCCGGTTGTTCATACCGAAAGGAGCCATCGCCATTGGGCATGATGGCAACGCCAATCGGTGCAGCCCGATTATATATATTATAAATTCCTGCAAACCATTCACTCTGAAACTTCCTGTCCGGCTTGGGTCGAAATTTAATACCGACATCTAATCGATGCGTGTCTGCCAATTTTACAGCATTCATAGATGAATAGACTGGAATCAAATCTACTCCTACCAACGTAGGCGAAGGCACGGCATATTGCCCGATGATGGGTGTAAAGCGTGAGCCAGAAATAAATTCAAACACCGTGGAAATTGACCACCGTCTGGATAATTGATAATTCATTACCAAGGCGGCATTGTGTCTCCGATCGTATCGAGCTAAAAACCATTCGCCATTGTTTACCGCATCGTATTGACGCTCTGACTTTGACCATGTGTAGCTAATCCAACCTGTTAACTTTCCAGACTCTTTTTTAATTAGAATCTCCAACCCATAGGCACGACCTTGTCCTTGAACTAGTTGCTTTTCAAAATCAACGTTTAATAATAAGCTTGCTCCCTCTCGGTAACCAATTAACTGGTGCATCCATTTATAATACCCTTCTACACTTATAAATAAATTGTGTTTTGGTAATGCTCGTTGAATGCCCAGGGCTAACTGATCTGATGTTTGAGGTTTTACATTTCGTGTTACCGGATACCAGATATCAGTGGGGAAAGCAACTGCGGCACTAGATACCCGATGCAAATATTGAGACATCCGAGAGTAACTGAATTTAATAGCAGTGACGGAATCAATCGCATACCTAAAGGCTAATCTAGGTTCCGGATTAAAATAAAAAGTATGATCCACATAGGCAGACGAAAAACGAATGCCTGCGCTGGAGCGCAATTTAGAAGTTAGCACGGCATCCATTTGTAAAAATGAACTTGTCTCAATAGAAGTTTGTGGGATTGTGGCGCTAGTCTTTAACAATTCCGATATCTCTCCAGTGGTATTAATTCGGTTCGGTGCAACCTGATGCTGAATCAATTCAACTCCCCACTTAAAAGAAACATTATTAACTATTGAATCCGTTGATAAAATCAATTTCCCGCCAATATCCTCAATACTTGAATTCACAAATAATCTATTCTCCTGGAACGTGTTTTTTATGGAGTATTGAAAAGCTGTGCGGTATACTGAAATAATAGAACTAACGTTTCTGTATTTTCGATCCCATCGAAGTGTCTGCGTAGAATTACCTAATGCAAAATCAGAAGTGATATTGCGATTTCGCAAGGAAGGCCGAGAAGGGTTAGCAAAACTTAAGACATCGTTGCCTTCATAAATTGTAATTTCAAGACGGTTATTCAAGTGTGGCTGATATAAAATCTTGGCATTAAAATCATAAAAAAAATAGGGCAATTCCTGACCGACTGCTTTTACCACTTGATCTACATACGTTCTTCTGCCTGCCACCCAAATGGACAACTTGTCTTTTAATATAGGCTGTTCGATCATCAAGCGGGTTGCTAGCAACCCAATATTTCCTTTTACTCTGGTGTGGTTGGGAAAACCACTCTTGGAAGTTACATCTAGTATCGATGATAATCTTCCACCATAGTCTGATGGAAAAGCACCATTAATCGATTCCACTTTATCTAAAATGTCAGGATTGAAAACAGAAAGAAATCCAAATAAGTGACCTGTATTATATACTGGTGCACCATCTAATAATACCAGGTTTTGGTCGGCTGCACCGCCTCTAACAAATAAGTCGGTCGTGCCATCGGCACCTTTTGTAACGCCCGGCATCAATTGAAGTGTTTTGATAAGATCCGCTTCTCCGCCCAACACTGGAATCGCACTAATCTCTTTACCTGTCAAGGTATTGGTGCTCATACGGGTGGTTTGAAATTGGTCCGATTGTAAGGTGCGATCTGAAGTGATCACTACATCTTCCAATAATTCAAACTTACTTTTAAGCTGAAATGTGATTGTTGTATCACTTCGGATCAATAGAGTCCGTGTTATTTTCTTGAATCCTGTATAGGAAATCTCTATCCCAATTTCACCTTCATGCACTTCCAAAGAAAACTCGCCAAGCGCGTCAGATGTCGTAATTTTCTTTTTTTGTACCCAACTCTGAATGTTTGCTGATGCCAAAGGCAACCCTATTGAATCTGTGACCAAACCTTTCAATCGGTAATTTTGTGCCTGAATTAAAGCAGGGCATAGCAGGAAACCCATCAACAGCCTCAACCACATGATTCTCTTGAATTTGCAAAGTGGCAATTAAAAATATGAAGTGGGCTGTACTGGATTCGAACCAGTGACCCCTACCTTGTCGAGGTAGTGCTCTAAACCAGCTGAGCTAACAGCCCAAAAATGTTCCTTAATGCATTGATCAGATTGACTTATTAAGACAACTATTGTGGCAAAAATAGGAAAGACTTTCATCAAAGTTGTCTTTCTGCTGATTGTTTATGAAAGTAAAAAAACTGTTGCCTTCATTTTTATTGGAGGCTAAATTTCGTGAGTTTTGATGTTCAGGTATCATGAAACATCGCCACTGCCATATTACTGCCCTCCTTCTTATCTTGCTTACCTCTTCTGCATGGTCACAATCGGCAGACAGTCTATTGGCATTTAAAAATAATTTTCGGGCCTATAAACTCTATTTATCTAAACCAGATTCTTCTCTTATACTAGCCAATCATGCATTGAAGTTAGCACAGGCCAATGAAATGAAATATCAAATAGCCTTTAGCTATTTTGTTCTTTCACGTGCACATTGGGCCAAAGGCAATTATCTGCTGAGTACCGAGTTTGCATTTAAATCGTTAAAGATCTACGAAAATTCATCGCGAATATATCATTGGGGTGAGTGCCTGCTATCGATAGGCCGCACCATGACTGATTTGAAGAATTATATACAAGCAGATAAATACATTAATCAGGCATTATTGATTGCTACTAAACATAAGGATGAAAAATTGTTAGCGGAGGTTCTGCGTGAAAAATCTTTCCTTTTATTAGAAAAGAAAGAATATGACTCTGCATTATTTAGCGCGAATCAAGGCATCAACATCTATGAAAAAAATAAGGACACATTAAATGCAAGTGTGTTATATGGTCGGAAAGCTCGCATTTATTTCGAACTGAAAAGATTCACCGAAAGCCAAGCCTTTATTACTAAAGCATTATTATTAGACAGCTTGGTCAAAAACAGAAGAGCATTAGGTATTTCATATTATCAAGCAGCGCAAGTGGCATTTCAGACCACCCAACTTGAAAAAGCTATTCATCTTTTAAAACACAGTCTACGCATTAGTGAAGAATTGAATAACTTTTCAAATAAGATAAGGGTCCACCTATTGTTAGCTGAGGTTTACAAACAAAAATTACTGCCCACTTTAGAAATCATAGAATTAAGATTGGCCATTAACCTTAGAGACAGTCTTTACAGAACAGAAAAAATTGGGCAAATTCAAGAAATGAAATCTTTGTACGAATTCGAGTCAAGAGATAAAACAATTCTACTTCTTGAAAAGGAGAACTCACTAGAAAAACAAAAAATCAAAACGCAACAGATTGTATTAATTTCCTTGTTGGTGGTCTTACTATTATTAGGATTGCTTTCATATGTCTTCTGGCGTCTTCGCGGGCATCAGCTAAAAACAAATAAGGAATTAGCGAAAAAAAATCAAGAGATTGAACTCCAAAATGAAGAAATCCAATCTCAAGCAAATTTCATGCATCAGACCAACCAACTTAAATCAAAATTACTATCCGTAATTAGTCACGACTTACGCGGCCCTATTAACAATCTTCATGCACTTTTAGAAATGGTGACAAGAAAAATTGTTACGCCAGAAGAATTTACCGAGCTATCTTTAAAAATAAAATCCAATCTTACCGTTACACAACGTACCTTAGAAAATTTACTCAACTGGTCGCTAGGCCAAATGGAGGGGATCAAAACGGAATTTACTGCTTTTAATATCAACGCCATTATTGAAGACGTTGCGCAGCTATCAGAAGAAGCCGCTACACGCAAACAAATAACCTTTAAGACAGGTGACAAAATGCCGATTTTTGTTTCAGCTGATGTAAATCAGGTTCATTTAATCTTACGCAATCTTGTTAATAACGCCATCAAATATTCAAGTAGAAATGCGGAAGTAATTATTCAAACTGAAATAAAGAATAATTTTTGCTACATCCATATCGAAGATAGTGGAATAGGTATGAGCAAAAATGAGGTCGAAATGATTTTAAATTCAAATGAATACTTCACTAAAATTGGTACGGATCAAGAAAAAGGAACCGGCCTTGGTCTGCGGCTTTGCAAAGACTTTATTAAGTTAAATGGTGGTGAGTTTTCAATTGTTAGTCAACCAAAAAAAGCAACAAAAGTATCATTTTCACTTCGTTTAAGTTAGCTTATAAAGTTGCTCTCTGCCAATACTGGATTAATAGCGATTACATTTTTTTTGCTAAAAAGTATAACCAATACTGTTGTTGATAATCCAGAGTATATTTATTTCAGTTCCGCCAATTCTTTCAATTTTTTATTCATTTCCTCAAATCCATTTTTCGTGTTGTAGTCTAGTTGCTTTTTGAAAAGCGGCACGAGTATTCCTTTAGAATGTATAGCCGACACTAACGTTTATTATCCAGGGCGTATTAGCCGCTCCAATGTTCGGAGCCTTCAGTATTTCATTTTGATTGGTGAGTGTGTTGAAATACGAATGCTGATTGCTCGGTAATGAGCTGCCCACTTTATACCAGTAGCGAATACTGGGCACAATAGTGATGCCTTTTGCAAATCCTGCTTTCTTCTCAAAAGGCAACCACCGATAATAAGCTCCTAACCCTAGCGTAACCGTATTAAAGTTGACAATGCTCTTTTCACTAGACTGGTCCTGGCCTTCGAAATAGGTTTCATAAATGTGAAGTTTGGGCTCAAAGCGAAGATTAAATGATTTAGTAAATCGATAGCCAATTCCAAGGCCAAGTGAATGTGTAATTTTAAAATTCACTTTTTGGCGCTCGTACTCATCTGCTACAACTTTCCCATCCGCATGCAAATTAAATCCGTGCGAATAGTCAATTACCCATTTTTTCATCCAATAGTTGCCCTCTATGTTAAAACCCCTTAGTACAATAGGTTGGTTCAATCCAAATACTAAACTGAATCTGTTCCTTTCAGTCACGTTCTGCGCCTGCGCGATCAAGGAGAAAAGCAGAAATGCAATGATGCTGGTGATGATTGTTGTGCTGTTAGTTCTCATAAAGTTGATTGTTTATAGTTTTAATTTTCTTTCAGGCGGCCTTCTGTCTTGATTATGGCACAAACATCCTGGAAAGAACTATGCTAATCGCCTTAAACGATCGAATGAGACTTGATTTTGGAAGATGAGACCTGATTCGCTCAGGGTGATTCGCCTTGAATTAACCTTTGTGCTAGGCTGAAAGGTTTCGCGATTGGTATTCTTTTGGTGAAAGGCCGGTTTCTTCTTTAAATATCCGGTTAAGCGAAGCTTTTGAATTAAAACCGCTGTCCATGCCCAACGCCAGAATAGTAAATTTTTTCTTGGAGGGGTCAGCAAGTAATTTTTGCAAATGCTTTACACGATACCCATTAACGAAATCGTAGAAAGGTTTACCGGTAATAGAGTTAATTGTTTGGGAAAGGTTGTGAGTCGTTATGTTGAGTAAATCAGCTACTTCTTGCAATTGGAGTTTTGGTTCCAAAAATATTTTTCGATTATCAAAAAGCAAAACGAGATTTTGGAGGATGGTATCCTGCTCACCCGCGGTTAGTGACGAGGTCTTGTATTTGGTCGATGAATCTTGTAGTGGCAATTCAGAAGACGGAGTAGAAGGTTCGGCAGCAAGCCGACCATAATATTCCGTAACGGTGTACTGGCGTATGCCATGGAAACTGATATAAAACACGGCCAGGACAATGCAGGAACTGACAATCGTATAGGCTGAGTTGATATTGATTGGCAGCCATTGAAAATTAGAAACAACAAAGATCAGGATGGAAACAACGGTAATTGCAAGATATACCCATGACGTTTGTGTAAGCCAATTGAGTTGGATGGGGTCGATAAAAGAAAATTGATCTTTGATTTGGTGTGCATATCGGTGCAGCTTTTTGATCAGCCAAATCAGCGCGAGTAGAAACAGCATCTGATTCCCTTTATACAAAATGTGATAGCTCGTGGGCGGCTCGTCATACAGTTTTTGCAAGGCAGCATTATCGTAAGTATGAAAGACAAATAAATCGCTAATTAAAAAAATCGTACTGATCAGTGCGGGAATAAACAGCAAGATCCATCGTCTGCTATTTTGAATTTTGTCTTGTGCCGTTTCCAAGGCAAAAAAAAGATACACCGGAAAGAGCAGGTAAGGAGAGACGCTTTGAAAAAAGAAAACAAGGGGAGTAAGCCGAATGCGCACAAGCAAGTCCAGCGACAGAAAACTAATCATCAGTAGATTGATCAGTATCAGTAAATAATCTGCCCGCTTGCGGTTCTTCTTACTAAGTATAAAAAAGATAAAGAAAAGAGAGACGGCAATTCCAGTACTATTCAGCCATTGCATACAAAAACATTGTGGTGCAAGATTAACCTTTTTTGGTTGGTGTTAATTTGTAATGTTATCCCTCAAACCCAATCTTCTTATGACTTCCATCGCAGAAAGGTTTATTCGATGAGGCTCCACATCGGCAGAATGCTGTGACATTATTCTTTTTGGTAATATTGCCCTTCGAATCTTTAATGGTCACATTTCCATATACCATCAAAGGACCATTGGGTGTAGTTTCTACGATGGTTTCTGCTTGTACTTTTACTTGTTCATTTTCACCATCTCGATTGAGATAGTAACTCAACGCACCCGATGGACACTTCTTCACTTGATCAATAATCTTTTCTGTAGTTGATCCTTCGGGAGTGATCCAAGGCCTTTTTGTCGGATCGAACACGTTCCCTAAACCTTTAAAACACATGGTAGAATGAATACACTCGTTCGGCTTCCACACGATGGTCATTTCTCCGTTGGAGTATTTTTTGGTTATTTCTTTCATCTTTGATCGATGTTGGTTTGTGGTTGATTGTTGGTCGTGTAAGTTATCAAATTTGAGTTGTTAATAGTAAATTGTACATTCTTCAATATACTTTCGAACAACGAATACTGATCAACCAACAACCAATTTTGTCTGAATCTCAATCGGATTGGTTAACGTTTTATGCACGGGGCAAGAATTCGCTATTTGCAATAATCGGTTTCGTTGCTCGTCATCCAATTGTCCATGTAGCAAAACCTCTCTGGTGAAAATAGTCTTGTTATCTACTTTCTCAAAATTTACTTCTACCGTAATTTTTTCCAATGGCCATTTTTTTCGATCGGCATACATGCGAAGCGTAATGGCAGTGCAAGAAGCTAATGATATCATCAAGAACTCACCGGGTGCCGGCCCCAAGTCCATACCACCAATTTCTTCTGGCTCATCGGCAATGACCTTTTTTCCACCAGTAGTGATTTCGGTGCGAAAGCGATCCAATCCAATGGTAGCAGAAACCATATTAAAATGGGCTATTCATTACAAAAGTCTCTTTTGTATAGCGTGATCGTGGGGCAACTTCTCGTTCTTGCAAAAAGGCAGGCAATAACTCTACATTTCCTAAATATCCAATGGCTATCATGACGGTTGCCTCGTGGGTGTCAGGGATATTCAAGTTCAACTTTGCTTTCTCACGATCAAAACCACCCATTTGATGAACGTTTAATCCAAGATGGGTAGCCTGCAAGGAGAGAAATGCATTGGCTGCACCAAGATCGTACTTTGCCGAAGGGTTCAATTTTCCATTGCTGAAAGAGTTTTTTCGAATCATTGACAAAATCAGAAGAGGTGCCCGCTCTGCCCAAATTTTATTCCCATCCATCAGTGTATCAAACAACTTACCCCAAAGTTCTTGTTGATCTTTGGTTGCATATATATATGACCAGGGCTGCTCATTGCTACTGGAGGGCGCCCAACGAGCGGCTTCAAAGAGTGCCTGAATTTTGTCTGGTTCTATTAATGTTTCAGCATAGGCCCGACTACTTTTGCGTTGAAAAATAACGTCTACCAGAGGTTGCTCAATAATTGATGATTTCTGCATGATTAGTTCGGTTTCCATAAAATTATACAAGGTTCAGCCAATGATAACAAGATTTTAGAAGAACAGTTCATCGCTAACACACATTAGGATTTTCTGATGTGTTTTTTGACGAATGAAAATCACGAAGTTGCACAGTTTGATAGCTAATCCGTTGATGATTTTCATTGTCAAGATTAACCTTGACAATAATGACGGCACCGTCATTATTCGTCAACCCTCTGGGCAAAATATGCATTACTAATGCATATTTTGGGTTCAACGTCCCCACTTTGGGATTCCCCAAGCCGCCAAAAATCCGGAGATGGCATGCATCGGCCCCACCAATAACGGGAAGGTGGAGTCTAGCAACGTACCATCGGGCAATTGGAGTGTGTTAAATACCGGGAAAAAGCTCAACAACGTGAATGTAATAGACAATGCATACCAGATGGTTTTCCCTTTAGGGGCATAGCGAACCAAAGCGAAAAAAATAAGTGATCCAATGAGAACCGGAGCGAAAGAAGATAACGTCACCGTGATGGCGAAACCTGGCGGAATGGTAGCGCCTAAAGCAGCGGCTATTAAACTCCAGATGTTGTTAAGTCCGGCTCCTATTAATCCGGCAATGGCACCTCCTTTCAAGGCTAGTACGATGGTTGGTTTTTGTGTTTCCATAGTTTTTGTTTTTTAGGTTTGGGTATAAGTAATGAATGTGATTTAATAAGTGATAGAATTAGTCTTCAATGAGTATTCCCATTTTTCCCATCTGATAATCACGCATGGCCTCCATGATTTGGGTTTGGTTATTCATGACAAACGGTCCATGTGATACAACAGGTTCATTCAATGGCTCTCCAGTCAAAAATAGAATTCGAGTATCCTCTAGTGCTTCGAAAGCTACACCTTCTCCATCATTTTTAAAATGAACGATGTGTAAACCTTCAACGAGGCCAAAGCCTTCCACCGTAAATTTGCCGTCCAACAGATACATTAGAGCATTATGGTTTTGAGGAATGGGAATCGAAATTTCTCCCCCCTGCTTGATATCTAGAGTAGCGGCATTCACAACTGCTTGTGAAGGAATGGGCCCTTTCATACCTAGCAATTCTCCGGCAAACACTTTTCCACTTACGCGTGAATCAACCGTTTGAATTTTCGGAGCGTCCTCAGCACTCAAAGGAAAATACATTGGTTGATCCATTTTATTTTTTGCCGGGGTATTGATCCACAGCTGAATAATTTCCTGACGCCCGCCAATTTCATGAATATCGTGAGGCGGACGCTCGCTGTGAATAATTCCCATGCCCGCGTTCATCCACTGTGCACCACCTGCATAAATGACGCTGTCATTCCCCCTGCTATCGCGATGATGCACACCCCCTTGAAAGATGAAAGTGACCGGTGAGAATCCACGATGCGGATGTGGGCCTATACCCGCATGATCGGGTTCAATGTGTGTTGGCGCTTTTATGTTCGCATGATGCAACAATAAAAAAGGGTCTATCTGTTCTACCTGTTGTGAAGGCAAGGGTTGCCTGATAGGCATGCCTCCCATGTCTACCTGATGGGCGTAAAGTAATCTGGATACTGATCTGTTTTTCATAACTAATTCATTATTGGTTGTTCGTTAATCGTTGTTGGATCTCTTTCGGTGAATAAGCTGCGAAAAACGACCAACCATCAAGGACCAACTATTGTGCAATTGCTTCTTCAATTTCATTAAATAGTAATCCACTTCCACCTCCATAGTGTCGTATCATTTTTACTTGCGGGTTTCTCTTTTCAAATTCCTTTCGTAGTCTCACTTCCGAAGATTCTTCCACTCCGCCACCGATTAGCACCAGATTGAAGTCAGCAGCATTGAATTTGACCAAAGCATCTTCATCTGTCAACGCGCCCTCGGCCGTCCACTTGGCCTGACTTTTAATCAAGCGCAAAACAGTCTCCATAATTTGAGGATGACGACCGATGACGAGCATGTTCATTTTTTCCATTGAAAAGATTTGAGTAAAGAGTTTCGAGACCTGAGAAATTCTCATATCTCAATACTAGTTCATTGGTACTTCCATCAACAACACTTCAGCATCGCTATCGGCAGTGATCGAAAATTTATCGATGTCCCACATACCATAGCCATCGCGCTTGCTCAATTTTTGACCACCTGCCTGACCGGTAGGCAGGTTGACGGTTACTTCCCCTTCGAGTACGAATGCATATACACCATTGCCTTTTTGCTTGATGATATATTCTGTTGAGAAGCCCTTCTTCAGATTGCCAAGGTGAAACCAGGCTTCTTGATTAATCCAAACACCTTCATCGGTTTTAGAGGGGCTAACTATTTGTTGTAACTTGTTTACTCGGTCTTCGGGTTTGAAAGTGATTTGATCGTAGCGCGGGGAGATGTCCCGTTGCTTTGGAAATACCCAAATCTGCAAGAAGTTTACTTTTGAATCTTTGTTCTTGTTGTATTCGCTATGAAAGATGCCCGTGCCCGCACTCATGATCTGCACGTCATTCTGCTTGATAACCGTCACATTGCCCATGCTGTCTTTGTGTTCTAAATCACCGGTTAAAGGAATGGAAATAATCTCCATATTATCATGTGGGTGTTTACCAAACCCCATGCCTCCATCTACAAAATCATCGTTCAAGACTCGTAGCTGCCCAAAATTAGTGCGGGTGGGATCATAGTAATGAGCGAAGCTAAACGTGTGATTGGTATCTAGCCAGCCATGGTTGGCGTGACCGCGAGTGGACGCCTTGTGCAAAACAGTGTTCATAGATATTGTATTTATACTCGGTAGATGATTGAATCCTACTTGCTCGAATGCTCCCACGGAACTCGCTTCAGTCTTTCCCAATGCAGGTATGGCACTTGCTACTGAGGTAATCAGGGCTGTTTTAAGGAATTGAATTCGTTTCATGGCTTAACAACTATAAAGGTAATAAAATAGTTTCAACAATTATTGTCTATACAATCAAATATTAATTAAATATCGAATCTATTCATCGAATGAGAATAAAAGTCACAACAGACCGAAGATTAAGCGAACGAGCCAAGCGTTCGAAGGAGACAATTACAGGAGAAGTTGTCGACAGAGATAATAATATATTAGCCGTAAACTATCTCTTTAAAATCTTGAGCGCTATGCCCCGTCCATATCCTTGCATCATAGCTAAATTGATCCAGCTTAAAGCAAATTGCTCCAGTAAATTAGACTTATCGCTTCCTCCGAAATTGTACACATTCTCAAAGCCGATGTCTTGGGCGAGTTGTTCCGCTATTTTCTTTACTTTGTCGCTATCACCGGCATAAAACATATCAATGCCCTTTCCATCATAGTTGGGGTTGCTAATGTTCTCGGCACGGGTTGTGTTAAAGCGCTTTACAATGTCTTTGCAATTGGTGAGGCTCATCAGCGCCTCTGTGGTATTACTGAAGGGTTAGGGCTTTACACGAACGGAATTCATGGCCTCAATGATCACATTGTTACTCACATCACCCAACTGAGCGGCAATCTCTTTCTCGGCTTGTGGTACTGCGGCTATCAGAATTACTTCAGAAGAAGAAGAAGCCTCCGAAATGGTTTGAACACTTATATTTTTCTCGTTCACTAATTCACTTCCTTTAAATTCAATTTTGTTTCGTACGCCCAACAATACCTGATGAGCCGCTTTGACAAAGCTTCATGCTATAGCACTTCCTACATTTCCGGTTCCGATGATGGCGATTTTTATAAGTTGATTATTTGATTTCATATCGAAGAAAAAAACCGATGCTGTTTGTGTATTAAGAAAATCGTCAAGCCACCTCTTTATGTCGTCTCAACCTAAACCAGCGTCTGATTTTTCTTGTTACATTATGCTCGCTTCGTTTCGTTTCTACTACCCCGATAAAAAAGCCATAGGGTTTAAGTGATTCATTATGATCACACACTATTTTAAACATGGCTACTATCGGAATAGCCAGGAATATGCCAGGAATCCCCCAAACCAATTCTCCCATTACCAAAGCGATTATAGTAGTAAAGGAATTAATTTTCACTTGTGGACCGACAATGATCGGCTCTACAATCCACCCTTGAAAGAGTTGGATAACTACATATGTAATAACAATTCCAATTAGCATTGGAAGGCTAACACCTTGCACTGCTGCCACAAGGACCGTTAAGGTGGTACCCGTAATATTTCCGAGATAAGGAATGATTTCTAATAGACCGCACAGCACTGCAAAAAACAGAACATTGTTTATACCCACTATGGAAAAGCCAATAAAATACAATATCCAAAGCAATCCGATCATTTTAGCGATCCCTATAAGATATTGGTAAGAAACTTTCGATGCCTTCACGATGACTTCTTCCATATCTTTCTGGTATTCAGGAACCGTTAGTTGCAGAATGAATTGTTTAACATGACTACGATAAAATAGCATGCAAAAAATATAGACCAGTACTAAAATAAAATTGGCAAAAAGAAGTGTGAAAGATCCAGCCAATTTCTGAATGATATCCGTAACCAAAAGTTGTTGATTTTTGAGTACCTGTGATTGTTGCTCCAGTGATATGCCAAAATGATGAAGTATGAATTGCTGAATTCCAATTGTCACTTCGTTTATTCTAAGTTTTATCAATGCCATATCATTGAATAGTTCACCGATTTGCCATCCGAGCAATGCACCTATACCACCGACAAATGAAAGCAACACTAAAAGGCATATAAATATGGCTAATCCTTTCGGAAGATTATTCCGTTCAAGGCGCTTTGTTAAAGGTAACAGGAGCGTTGCTAATACACCTGCAATTGCCAATGGCATTAAGAAATCTTTCGCATAATGAAGGCCTGCAAAAACCAGAAATAGGATGAGAAGGTTCCTTAGTGTAGATATTGAAGTAATCGTCATTTTGAGTCTATCGAAGACGACTTAAAGACTAAGTAAATTTACATCCTTTTTGCATAGGGAGTTGACTGCTTAGTGTGTATTATTTGCTCAAAATTTAATGACGTTTCCAAATGGCAAGTTCATTTCGCAGTCTACGGAAAGTGAGTTCATAAAAGATAGATTCAGGGTAAATAATTGAATAGCTAAATGAAAGATAAATCGATACAAATCATCTAATTTTGATCTTATGCGGGGATTATTCCTTTTAATTATTCTTTCATCCATCAAGTTTGGATGTGGATATGCTCAATCTTTTCATCCCGATTACGCATTAAAAGACTTGAGCATTACACAATGGACAGCAGAAGATGGGCTATCTTCCAATAATACAACTTCTGTATTTCAAAGTTCAAACGGATTATTGTGGATTACGAGTTTCAACGGCTTCATGACTTTTGATGGAGAACGCTTTGAAACATATGATCGAAACAATTTATCTTTTCTCGAAACGGATGGATTTTATGCCGTCATTGAAAATACTGACGGCTCCATTTTAATTGGTTCCCAAGGCAGTGGCCTCATACAATACAAAGAAGGAGAGTTTAGCAACTATCGCCCTCTGCAGGGAATTGTACCAAAGTCCATCCGTTCGCTGTTGCGATTAAAAAATGGGGATATCCTTATTGGGAGTAATAATGGTGGTCTTTTTCATTTGCACAGTGACTCTATTAAAAATGTCTACCATGAACAACTTCAAGGAGCTACTGTAATGGCTCTTGTAGAAGATGGTTCCGGAAAAATTTGGATTGGAACTGACGGGAATGGTTTATTCTCCTGGGAGACTCGTACGCAACCTCAGCCTTTCAAAACGGAAGGAATGTTTAGTAAAAACGTTGAGGCCCTAGCCATTTCTTCCAAAGGCAGTTTGTTCATCGGCACAACAAAAGGACTTTTTTCAATTGAACTTGCAAATAATCAATTTACAACTCATTCAGATCTTGATAATAATTCGATCAACGCAATTTGGATAGATGAATCATTCGAGATATGGCTTGGAACAGAGCGGGGGCTCATTCGATATAATGAAAAGCTTGGTAGTATAGAAGTTCTTCAATCTAAAAACCAAATCGATTTTGTTCGTATCACGAAAATAACGCCTGATCTCGAGGGAAATTTGTGGATTACTTCAAATCGTTCCGGCCTTATCAGGCTCAAAGAAACCAATATCACCAATATTCAAATGCCCACTATTAGCAGCAACCGCGTCAATATAGTCCATGAAACAAAAGACGGAAGACTTTATGTGGGAACAGATGCAAACCAATTAGATATCTGTGAGAATAATAAATGCAAGTCGATCTTATTAAAGACATCGATCGGAGGGAATGGCATCCGCGACATTTTTGAAGAATCTAAAAATTCAATATGGTTGGCTACCTATTCCGGAATTGTACATATCCAAGATGGTAAAGAAATAGTCTATTCCATGGCTGAAGGGATGCCTGCCAATGATTTTCGAACGATTACGAAAGATAGACAAGGAAACTTTTGGTTTGGCAGTCGGTCCGGTGGCCTTGTTAAATTCAAGAATGGGAAGATTCTAAACGTATATCGACAAAACAGTGGGCTTGAATCAAATTATGTATTGGCCGTCACCGAAATGCTGAATGGCGATATCTATGTGGGAACTCACAGCGGTGGAATGACTATCATATCACCAAACGGAGAAACCAAGACCCACCATTTGCGAAAAGATGATGCCGGAATTTTACTTTTTAACATCGACCAGGATCAACAAGGGAAGGTTTGGGTGATGGCAAATATTGGTCCACTTCAATTTACTGGTGATAGTCTTCGATCCATTCTACTTCATCCTGATAAGAAAAGCAAGACTTACTTTGATTGGGTTGATGATGAGACAGGGAGTGTTTGGATCACAACAAGTAGCGGAGTTCTGCAAATCAATAAAAAAGACTTAGTAGAACTTCTTCAGGAAAACAAAGGTGATATTCCATTTCAATTACTTGATGATAAAGACGGTATGAACAACCGCGAATGTACGGGCGCAACCCGTTCTATTCGCACGACATCCGGAAAAATCTATATTCCAACACTCGGTGGCATTTGCGTGATCGATCCCGCCCGTAGGAAAGAAAATAAAGTGATACCCACCATTCGGATTAGTCATTTTGTCACTGATACGATCGAAAACAACCCATTTACTTTAGGTAAGCGGATAGCCGCAGGCACGATACGCTATTCCTTTCAGTTTAGTGCCTTAAGCTTTAGCGCACCGGAAAGAAACCGTTTTCGTTATCAATTAGTTGGCTTAGATAAAGATTGGAGTCCAATTGTTAATGATGGAGAAGTCGAGTATACAAATCTGCCTCCTGGCGATTATACGTTTCAGGTGATTGGGAGTAACGACAACAATAAGTGGAACCAGAAGGGTGCTTCTCTCTCATTTAATGTTGAGCCCTTCTTTTATCAAACGATATGGTTTTATTTGATCCTTGTGCTGTTTTCAATGGGATTGTTGTTTGCACTTTATAAATGGCGCATATCAATTGTTCGCCATCAAAATGATGCATTAAAAAAAGTAAATATCGAACTCGACCGATTTGTTTATAGCGCCTCACACGATCTTCGCTCTCCCCTCTCTTCAATTCTCGGACTTATCAACGTGGCACGCAAAGATGTTTCGGGTGATAAAATGGCATACATGAATATGATTGAAAAGAGTGTTTTAAAATTGGATTCATTTATCAGTGATATTATTGACTTCTCGCGAAATGCACGAATAGAGATTGTTACAGAACAGATTGATTTCAATACACTCTTAAAAGATGTGTTTGATGATTTACTTTTTTTAGAAAATTATAAGAAAATTGAGCGGATCATAAATATAAAATCCGTCAAGTCCTTTCACAGCGACAAGAAACGATTACGAGTGATCCTCAGTAACATCTTAGCGAACGCAATCAAACATCACTATCCCGAACAACGCGACAACCCATTCATTGAAATAGAAATCGTAGATACCATTACTGGAATCCTAATTCGAATTAAAGATAATGGCCCCGGCATTGAGCAAAAGTATTTGAAAGATATTTTCAAAATGTTTTTCAGAGCTACCAGTCGTACTTCTGGTTCAGGATTAGGGCTCTATATTGTCGAAGAGACTATTTCCAAATTGCATGGATCCATAACAGTCAACTCAATCTTGGGAGAAGGCACCGTATTCACCGCGAAGCTTCCTACTGTTAAGTAATTAATGCCCATCTTTCGAACATCTCCAAAAATCCTGTCAGGGTACGCCAGTAAAACAAACCATGCGTATGGCGAGCTCCAAATCGACTTCAACAAGTACCTTCTAACACACATTCTTGGTTTTGAAAAACGTGCACATAAATTAGTACTTAGGTAAAAATTTACTTCCTTTAACATAAATAAAATCTTGGGTATGAAAAAAACAGTCGTCATCACAGGAAGTTCATCAGGAATTGGGAAAGCCGCGGCACTCTACTTCTCCAAAAATGAATGGAATGTAGCTGCTACCATGCGCTCGCCTGAAAAGGAAATGGAGTTAGTAAATCTTTCCAATGTAAAATTATATGCGTTGGATGTGACTAACTCATTGAGCATTGAACAAGCATTAAAAAAAATCCAAAAAGATTTTTCAAAAATTGATGTCGTGGTCAACAATGCCGGCTTTGGTGCGGATGGTGTATTTGAATCGATGAGTGATGAATTTATTGAGAAACAGTTTAACACCAATGTATTTGGTCTCATGCGCGTAACACGCGAAGCCGTGAAGATTATGCGTACCCAAAAAAGTGGAACGATCGTACAGATTGCCAGTGTGGGGGGCCGCGTAGCCTTTCCACTTTATAGCATTTATCACGGCACCAAGTGGGCCGTGGAAGGTTTTACGGAATCATTACAGTATGAAGTTGCTCCATTTAACATCAACCTGAAATTGATTGAACCGGGAGTTATCAAAACTGAATTTTATGGAAGAAGCCGTGCGTTTATGAAGCCCGATTATACCAACGACTACAATGAGTTTGTGAAAAAATGCGAAGCGGTGAGCATGGACGCTGGAAGTAAGGGCGCGTCAGCTGAATCAGTAGCCAAAGTCATTTTCAAAGCAGCCAATGATTCCTCAACCAAAATGCGTTATGCCATTGCCTACCCTGCGAATCTATTGTTGCCCATAAGACGATTGGTGCCGGAGCGATTTTTCTTTTGGATGGTAAAAAAGTCATTTAAGATCTAATCACAGCAATCATGGAATTCATCAAAACTTATTTCACAGCAGAGAAATCAGAGAGTTTGGTTTTTATGGCAATCGGTCTCATTACGATTTCGTTTTCGACCTATGCGTTATTTAAATGGGATGATAGTTTTTATAAAGGCTTTGCTATTCCTGTAATCCTTATCGCGCTGATAGAGATTGTTGTGGGTGGCTCGGTTTATTTTCGTACCGATAAACAAATCAATCAACTTGAAACACTTTATCAACAAGACAAAACTGCTTTCACAAAAGCTGAAACACCGCGCATGGACACGGTGATGAAAAACTTTTTGCTTTACAAAAAAGTAGAAGTAGCATTTGTGGTCATCGGGTTGTTACTTATTTTCTTTGTTCCGACAAGAGAATTTTGGTTGGGTATTGGAGTGGGAATGCTGTTGCAAGGAACTTTGATGCTTACCGCGGATATCTTTGCAGAGCGAAGGGGAAAGGAGTATATTCACTCTATCGAAGTAACCTCCAACCAACCTTGATGAAAAACGTAACCAACTCTCTGTATGTCCAGATGTTCTATATGCTAGGCATGGGCGCAGGATTTTAGTTTATGCCCAATGTTGTACTCCCTATTTTTGGTTTTGCCACTACAGCGGAAGTATGGATAAGGGTACTAGGCGCATTGGTGATTGGTTTTGCAGGTTATTATTATGCCTGCATAAAAAGTGAACATGTGCCGTATTTTAAAGCAACCGTCTAGGGCCGTTATTGGTTTTGTGGTTGCCTGGTGGTATTGACTGTCTTGCGACTAGGGCAGCCCATGCTTTATGTTTTTGCAGACGTTGAAACTTCCTTTGATATTTGGACTCATACCCCTCTCAAAAAAGCAAATTTATTCTAGCCAATTCGCAAAATCGGATTCGCTCAGTCAACCCTTATCAACTATTTTCCTCATCAATTTTATCTAACCGGCAGTTTCATATAACAAACATTATCTGTAAATTTCCTTTGGTCATCATAAACGAATATGAAAAAAAGGGGGATATCACGTAAAAAAAGTAAGAACCGCAATAAGAAAATACTGAAGTGGGATTACTATGACACCAAGGACAAATTAATTTCAAACCAAAAAACGATCACACGTTGTAATCAACTAGTGCTTCCGCCTGCGTGGCAGGACGTCTGGATATCGCTGGATGCCGAGGCGCACTTACAAGCTACAGGCAAAGATGCTAAAGGTCGATTGCAATATCGGTACCATGAAAATTGGACCAACGCCCGGGCAGCAGAGAAGTTTGATGGCATGACTCACTTTGCAAAAACACTCCCTTTCATACGAAAAAAAGTAGAATCGGATTTGAAATTAAAAGGAATGCCTAAAAACAAAGTAGTAGCCCTCATCATCAAGTTAATTGACCTCTACCATTTTCGGGTGGGCAATGATGAATATGCAAAAAAGAACAAGTCATACGGATTGACAACGCTCACAAAAGGTCATATGATTATCGATCGCTCGAAAGAAGCAGAAGGAGAGCTGGATGCCGTTTTCGAGTTTGTTGGTAAGTCTGGTAAGCTTTGGAAGCGAAGAATTTGGGAAGATGATCTGGCTAAACTCATCAGGGCATCCGGGGAGATTAGTGGCAAAAAAAAGAATCAAGACTTATTTCGATATGAAGATAAAAACGGAAACGACTTTGATATAAAATCAAATCATATTAATGAATACCTGGATGCGGTTACTTCAAAAGATACAAAAGTGACTGCCAAAGATTTTCGCACCTGGGCAGCAACATGGAAAACGGCTTATCGGTTTTCCAGGCAATTAGATCCTGACACCGCCACTGCCAGGAAAAGAGTTTCAAACGTGGTAGTCAAAACGGTTGCCTCCGATTTGGGCAATACTCCTACTGTATGTAGATCCAGTTATATTCACCCAGCTATATTATCCGATTGGACAAAAGGCAGCTTTCGTTCTAAATGGAATAGAGCAAGTCGCAATAGTAAGCTGAAGGGATTATCAAAGGAAGAAACCACAACGTTTAACTATTTGCGGTAAGCCACCACAGTACGATTTAGGTTATACTACTGATTCTCCATTCAAATCGGTTGTAAGCACCTCGCTCATATAATCAAAAAAAGGACGAATGGCTTTGTATGTCTTATTCACTTGATTTAAAAAATCGGACCTTAGTACTTCTTGATCAGTAAAATCGTGTTCAAACCAATATTGCTTATAGCGTAATAACTCAATAGCGGGATGTTCTTTTGGAAATCCTTTGGGTGCCGTCTTTACTTGCTCTCCCAACATTTCGCCAAAGTTTCCAACAATGGATTTTGATTTCAACATCTTGTTCCAGTCTTTATAGTTGTGTTGAATATCCAGTCGAACCCTTTTTAGATCTTCGGGGCTTGGATAGGTGAAACCGCAGCCTATGCGTGAACCTCCGGGTTTAATCCAATAGTAATATCCTCCACGCAGCATCGGCTTTACTCTTCGCAGGCTTCCGGCAAACCGAGGATTATAAGGCGTCTTATCTTCCGAAAATCGCACATCATTATAAATACGATATAGACTTTTTTTTCCGGAAGGAGTTTCGAGTCGATCATGCGAATTCATTTTGGCGATAAGTGCATCTACCCATTGGTGCATGTTTGCCTGAGCGAGTAGATATTCCTCTTTATGGTTGTTAAACCAATCTCGATGATTGTTGCGGGTTAGCTTTTTTAAAAACTCAAAGGTGGTAGGTTGGATGATGGCAGATGGCATAGATGCTTAGCGTTTTCTTTTTTTTGGTGATGATGCCGAGAGAACTAGTTGATACGAATCATCGATCCACTCTTTCAAGTTACTTATTGAAACGGAGCCATCAACCACTACCGTGTTCCAATGCTTTTTGTTCATGTGATAGCCGGGCCGTACGCAGGCATATCGTTCGCGAAGGTCCATGGCTTTGTCCGGATCACACTTTACGTTAAATTGTAGCGGAGTGTAGTCAAAGGCAGTGATCAGAAATACTTTGCCACTTACTTTAAACACTAAGGTATCCGGACCAAAAGGAAGACATTCTTCTACAGTTGGTTTACCAAGGCAATACGCACGTAATTCTTCTAAGCTCATACGAGACAAGCATCTAACTTGTTAGTGTCTTTACAAATCAAAGATATCTTTAAATATTTCTTTATGAAGAATTCTACCTTGAAGATAAAAAAGCAAGGAGACATAATTTTAATTAGTTACAGGTTGCTCGAAGGGGGAATGGTCTTGCGGTGCATTCGGGAAATTTTGGGCAGCAAGAACAGCAAATCTACCACGGTATAAATGCAATTAATAAGAAATGTATGAAGCAGCCAATTAAGTAAGCTAGGTGGTTTGGATTGGCCGTCTGCTAATTGCTAAAAAGTCAAAAAAGGGAAAGGGGATTTAATCTATACCTAGATCCATTTTAGAGCAGCTATAAGCGAAATACCCGCAACTGAGTTGCGGGTATTCTAATGTTATGCTGCATTGCTTTCGGACAGTTTGGGCATCTGA